>CAIXTG010000095.1 GCA_903922325.1 uncultured Actinomycetes bacterium | reverse complement strand
CGCGACACCATTGCCCACGCCGCAACTATTGCTACTCGCGAACTAGCAAGTGCAATTGATAACCCAGTTGTTTTGCCTGATGGTCGAGTCGAATCAAATGGAAATTTCCATGGTGCACCAGTTGGTTATGTTTTAGATTTTCTGGCAATTGCAGCTGCTGATCTAGGTTCGATAGCTGAACGTCGTACTGATCGCGCACTTGATCAAAATCGTTCAGCGGGTTTACCGCCATTCTTGGCTAATGACCCAGGTGTTGATTCAGGTTTAATGATTGCGCAATACACCCAAGCTGGTTTAGTTAGCGAGAACAAACGTCTCGCAACTCCAGCAAGTGTTGATTCAATTCCAAGTTCCGGAATGCAAGAAGATCACGTATCAATGGGTTGGTCAGCTGCTCGCAAATTACGTAAAGTGGTTGAGAATCTAAATCACATTTTGGCAATTGAGTTAGTTACAGCGGCCCGCGCAATTGAGATGCGCACTGGCCTGCAACCAGCTGCGGCAACTGGGCGCGTAATAACTGAACTACGTAAAGTGGTTGACGGGGTTGGCCCAGATCGCTTTCTATCGCCGGAACTTCAAGCCGCCAGCGCACTTGTTGCATCTGGCGCGGTTGTTAAAGCTGCGCGCGAAGTGGTTTCCGACCTTATTTAACGGGAGCTGGCAGCTAAACCAGCTGCAATTTCTAGAACGAGAAGTGCTGCCAATCGCACAGTGCGGCCATCGGCAGCATCGCTTGCGACATCAATCTCAGTGATATCAATTGCGCGCACCCGTGAATCTTGTGCCACCAAGTTAGCGGTTTGGCGCAGTTCATCGGCACTTATGCCACCTGGCACCGATGCCGGACAAGCGGGAGCAACGCTGCGATCACACACGTCGACATCAATATCAACATAAATCTCTCGACCACCAGCACCTGCGATTTCGAGTGCTTGTGCAATTACTTCACTGATCTTGCGATCTCGTAATTCAGCACGATGAATAGTTGTGATGCCAGCTTCTTTAGCGCGCTTTGCATATGGCCCACTATTAGCAAAGTCGCTTAAACCAATTTGCACAATATTTTCACCAGGTAGTCCAGCTTGGATTAGCCGCCAGATTGGCGAACCATTTGAAATACCATCACGTAAATCATGGTGAGCATCAAAGGTAATCAAACCAATTTTGCTTAAGTCCGGAAATAGACCAGCGGCTACAGAGTAAGTAATTGAATTATCGCCACCTAGTGCGATCAATATTTTATGTGTTTCCAATAAACCGCGCACTGCTTGGGCAACTCTGGCTTCACCTTCAGCATGGTCAGGTGAGGCAACATCGCCAAGATCAGTAATTCCAGATGTTTGTAGCTCAGTTGAAGTTGATCCTGCAAAAGTTGAGTATTTTGCTAGTGCTGCGCGAATTGCAGCCGGAGTTAAATGTGCCGAAGTCGGTGAGAGCGCAGTTGCAGAAGCCGGAACACCGATTATTGCTAATTCTGTCTTTGCTGATTTTAATAACGAATTAGCGCGTGGCCAGTTTGGATCATTCGAAAGATTAGCCACGGACATAAGTACTATCTTACGCACCTGTTTCTTAGTTAAGATATGGCTATGTCTAAAACTGTATTTATTGGCGATAGCGTCACCGATTGTGGCCGTTTAGTCGAACCCCCATTTGGTGATGGCTACGTCTTTAACATCGCAAATAGTGGTCGGCTAACTGGCGAAATCATTAACGTAGGCACAAGCGGGCACCGCTTAATAGACCTAGAAAACCGCTGGAATACCGATGTTTTGGCCCATCAGCCAACACTGGTTTCTGTGGCAATTGGCATTAATGACACTTGGCGTCGCTATGACGACAACGACCCAACTTCAGCCGAAGATTTTGAAGAGCGCTATCGCCGAGTGTTAACGGCAACAAAAGCTCAAGGTAACCCGCAATTAGTTCTCTGCGAACCTTTTTTACTTGAAGTGCGCGATGAAATGAATACTTGGCGCGAAGATTTAGACCCAAAGATTGCAGTTGTTCATAAGATGGCTGCGGATTTCGGTGCAAAGTTAGTTCCATTTGATCAACACTTTAAGGCAATTTCAAATGAGATGGCTATGGCCGAATTAGCTGACGATGGAATTCATCCATCAAAACTTGGCCATCAGATTATGGCTGACCTTTGGTTAAGAACTGTAGGTTTGTAGTTCAGCTGCCAGCTCGTTAAGTGGGCCAACAATTTGGTCACCGAATAAACGCTTACGCACACTTTCAACGCTTTCAATAAGTTCTTCGAGTTTTGCCGGCGCATCAGATGGACCAGTGATTATCATTCTAGCTTTGTCGTAAGAACAGGTGCGCAGCACTTCAGCTAACCCAACAAGGGCCTGGCCACCGACTCGATACTTTGCTAGCCATGGAGTTATCTCTGAAATCAACGCAGGGACAGTTGATTTACCACTGGATAGGTATTGAAAATTACTTTCTATATCTTTGCCCGCACCCTCAAATATTTCAGCAGCCTTTTCCATATCACCGCTACGCCATGCAGTTACACCTGCGCGAAATACTTGACGAAGATCAGGTGCTGGGTCGCCGCCCACATTTGAACCAAGAGAGGTTCGGAAGAATTTGCGGAGTGCGACTCGGTCGACTTCATTAGGAATAACCTTTATCAAGGCGGCTTCCCAAGAAATTTCAGGATCGTAATCTTGCGAATTCCAGAGGTAATCCCCGATTGTAGAAATCGGTATCAGCGATGCTTCGAATTGCAGCATTGGATTTGAAAGCAGCCCAGCTGAATACTTATGAAGCCCTTTTTCGCGCCCACGGATCGGCCCAATATAGAGATTTACCTGCATTCCACCATCATTTACCGGGAAATTATCCCAATAAAGCGCTGGCCGTAGAGCGCTGCGCTCGAAAACCACCGCATCGGAAATATCTAAATATTCTGAACAAATCTGCCGTCCTGTCCACATTAAGTTAATTCGTGACTTAAGTTCGCGACCAAGATCGATCAGATATGGCTCATTGCCTCGGCCGGCATAATGCATTGGGCAAACCGTAAGTTTAGCTAGCTCGTTGTATGCAACTAACTTGTCCCAAACACGATTAGTGAAATCAGCATGTGCCTGAGCAGTTGAAACATATTTTGCGTTATCTGAATCGTGCTGCATCTCCCAGGCGATGTCATCCCAGAGCATGCCAAAATGACTTGCACCTAGATCTGTTAACTGTTTAAACCGATTAACAACTGCATCGACATCGGCATCATTTGAATACTCAACTGAAAGACCGGGGGATACGCAAAGCACAAAATCGATACCGTGTAACTTGCCGTGACTAATTAGCTCTGCAGTCTCGTTCAAATATTCAGCGGTGAAAGGTGATCGCCAATTAAAACGTTGCAATGGATCATCTTTCGGTGCTAAAAAATAAGTATTCATGTTGTAATCAGCGAAATACTCAATGCCTTTTAACTTCTGAGCATGAGTCCATGGTTTGCCGTAGAAACCTTCAACTACGCCACGAACAGCAAAATCTGGGCCATCAATAAGTTCGAGTTCACTATTTTCAGTTTCTAGCCAATTGCGTAGAGCATTTAATGCATAACGCAGTGCATGTTCTAGTGTTAAACCTATGGTTGCCTCGATCTTATTACCGGTTCGCTTAGCTGAAATAGCAAAACCTTCAACTTTTTCGCAGCGTTGAGCTTTTAGGGTTATTGAAATATCAAATTTTCCGACTGCCGCGTTATGACGATCTGCAAAAGCGTTAGCTATTTCATTCTGCAGTTTCGATGCATTCGTTAAGGAAATGCTCATAGATCACCTTTAGTTCTTGCTTGTTCAAATAGGTTCTTTAGAAAATCAGTAGGCGCTTGGCCAAAGTGCTGGTGGGCCGCATGAACGACTGCGCCATAGACAGGGGAGATATCAAGAATCTGGGTAATAGCGCCAGGATGCTTAGATTTAAGGGCTTTTTCAAAGGTTTCATCGAAGTTCACACACCCAGCCGTATGTAGGCCACCTGCTCGAATTACCTGAACTTGGCTACCGGATAAACCAACCTTTTCTATCATGGCGCTAACATCGTCGGCATGTTGGTTGGCCACTGTGGCCACAATAGATATTGAGCCGGCATCACCTTCGCTGGCTAAATCAAATATTCTTGGCGCTAAATCTTCAGAGAGCCGCAGGCTATCGCGAGCAACTGCTTTAAAGAATAACGTTTCGTCTGTAAAGCCGGTTTCTTGTAAGACTAATTTAGTTAATTTGCTCTGGTTTTCTAAACCGTGATGAATGCGTGCAACGTAATCTAGAGCCAAAGAAACTAGTTGCCCGGCCCCGCCACCTTCACCTAAGTCCATACCCATTGTCTGAAAAGTTTGCGTTGCACTGCGTCCAGATGTTTTGCCGCCAGTTCCAGCGATTGAAACACATCCGATGCCAGAAGGGTTACCAGCAAAGAGTGCTGCGATTGAATCATTAATAAAAGAGGTATCTGTTTTTAAGCCGAGCTCAACAGTGGTTGGGCTAAATAGTTCTTTATCTGATTCCCAATCAATACCGGCTAATGCAAAAGTTGATGCAACTATGTCTGCAGCTGTTAAACCCGCCAAACTTAGAACGCGATCGACAATTTCTACCAAACTAGCTTGAGTTGCTTTAATTCCGGTGCGCTCCCAGTTTGCCCCACCATTTGCAGCTGAAGCAACTATGTTTCCTGCTAGATCAACTAATACGGCATGTGTTTTGGTTCCACCACCATCAATACCTAAAAAGACCTTACTCATTGAATAATCCAATCAAGCCGTTGTTTTCTGCTCGTAGATCCTTCCAAAGTTCACGAGCTTGCGAACTATCAGGACCAATTGGGTTAGCTAACAGCGCTAGCAATGCACTTTGCTCATTTCCAGTAACGGCAGCATCTATGGTTAACATTTCAAAGTCTTTAACACTGCGCACCATGGCATCTATATCGCTGCGCATTACATTTGCCTTCAAGGCCTTTGCGCCACTTTTTGAAATAATTGCTGGTATTTCCATAACTGCATCATCAGCAAAGCCAGCAATTGCACCATTATTGAGGGTATTTACGATGTGAATAGTGCCAGCATCATTATGGATATCAGACATTAGTTCGGCGGCTGAATCTGAGTAATAAGCCCCACCACGTTCCATTAGTTCGGCTGGCTTAGTAACAAGTGACTCATCGGTAAATTTGTCCATCAAAACATCTTCAATCTTCATTACTTCGCTGGCGCGAGTTGGATTATTACGTTGGTAATCGATCCAAGCTTTTTCCTCGTAGTAGTAAAGCAGGTAATAATTTGGAATTGCTTGCAGGTAATCAATGGTGCTTTGCAACCAAGCTGGTGAATCTCCAGGGTTTGCTTTATTGATCGTCAACCCTCGAAAAGCAGCAATTGCCTCTGGACTTCGATCGACTCCATCTACTTTAACGCCACGAATCCAGGAAAGATGATTTAAACCCACATAATCGAATTCAACCGAAGCCGCAGATACATCAAGCGCACTAGCTATTTCGATTCGAGTATTCCAAGGCACATTACATAAACCGATCGACTTAACTTTTGGTGCGTGAGATTTAAGAGCCTGAGTTATTAGCCCCGCTGGATTGGTAAAATTAAGCAACATCGCATCAGGTGCTTCTTCCTGAATAATCTGAGCGATCTCAAGTGCAACCGGAATTGTGCGAAGCGCTTTAGCAAATCCGCCTACGCCAACAGTTTCTTGTCCGACTAGACCATACTTGCGTCCCAACATTTCATCACGATGGCGAGCTTTCTGTGTTCCGACCCGAAATTGGCTAACTACAAATGAAGCACCGCGAATTCCAAGTCTTGCATCTGTAGAGAACTCAATCTCGATTTCACGACCAGCGGCTTTAACCATTCGTTTCGCAAATGCTGCAATGATTTCTAATCTAGTTAAATCGATATCGACTAAGTGGATTATTGAAACAGGCAGACGATCATGGCGCTGCAGAATTCCATCTATAAGTTCGGGGGTATACGTAGAACCGCCACCAATTACTGCAATCTTCACTACATGGATCCGGCTGTTGGTTTTGAGATACCGCCAGTCTGGTTTTGAAATACTAAATCGCAAGCCTGAGCCGTGGCGATTTGCAGCGCACCGACCAAAATTCCGCTATCTCCAAGCTTGGATACCTCTATTTTTGGCGGGAAAGGCAGGATTTGATTTACCAGATTTCGGATTGGCGCAATGAAAAAGTCTGCCTGGCGACCTATGCCACCAGATAAGACGACTAACTCGACATCTACTATCGCTGAGAGAGCAGCAATATAAAGTGCAATTCGCTCAGCTTCTTGATCAATAACCGCGCGACCCAGAGCGTCACCTTCTTTTGCGGCTTTTAAGATCTCAATTGTTGAATAAGGCTCTATCAAAGTAGTTTTCTTATACTTCTTAGCTAGTTCTCTAGTGATCTCAGCGATTCGGTCACCAGATGGGTTCGTTGCACTGCGATGGGTATCTAGTGGATCACCGAATGGGACATAGAAAACTTCACCTGCGGCACCACGGTGACCGCGATGTAGCTTGCCATTTAGAACAATTCCGGAACCTAAACCAGAGCCAACAGAGAGCACAGCAAAGTTTTCAATTCCAACGCCATGACCAGCCGTCTGCTCACCAACGGTAACTAAGTTGATGTCGTTCTCAACGGTTGGATAAACACCAAATTCTTGTTTAATGATTTCAGCTAAATTAATTCCATCTAATGCACCGATAGTTCCGGCAATTGAGACAATGCCAGTTTTTTGATCTACCACGCCAGGGGTGCCAACTGCGATAGCTGCCACATCTTTCAACTTATAGTTAGATTCCTTTAAAACTTTATCAACTGCTTGATGCATCACTTTAATCAGATCATTAAGTTTTAATGAAGTTACAGAAATCGATACTTCTGCCCGGGTAATCTGATTTAAGTCACCAACGGCTGCGCGGATAAAGCGAGTTCCGATATCAATTGCTAAGGAAACCTTGACATCACTGATTGCTTCATAAACAAAGCGAGCTCGTTTAGAGTCTGCCTCACCAGGTTCAACTTCGCGAATTAAGTTGTAATCGACTAGATCTCGTAAAATATCTGCCGTTGTTGGCTTAGATAATCCAATCAAACGAGCAATTTCGGCAGCATGAAGTGCACCATTTGAGCGCAAGGTATCGATGACTCGACGCTCATTGATCTCACGCATAAGTGAGGGAATCGCAGGGATTCCAACAGCTGCATTCTTCATTCTGGTATCTACCCCTTTACGCCCGTGAGGGTAACGCCTTCAATGAATACTTTCTGGCTGAAAAAGAAGATAACGATAACGGGAGCCATAAATAGGGCAGATGCTGTCATCATCATGTTGGTCTGAACGTGGTGAATACCTTGGAAAGCATTTAGGCCGATACCCAAAGTCCAGAGATCCTCATTCTCTACTAGATAAAGCAATGGACCGAAGAAATCATTCCACGACCCTAAGAATGCAAAGAGGGCAATTGCAGCTATCGCAGGTTTTGCTAGCGGCACCACGATGCGCATCATTAACTTAAATTCGCTGCAACCATCAATGCGAGCAGCATCTGAAATCTCATCGGGAATACTTGTGAAGAATTGACGCAGTAAGAAAATTGAGAATGCACTTGAAAAGAAGGTTGGCACAATCAGTGGCAAGAATGAAGGAATCCAGTGCAACTTAGAGAAAATGATATAAACCGGAATCATGGTTACCTGACCTGGCAACATCATGGTTCCCAAAATTACAACAAAGGTTGTATTGCGACCTTTCCACTGTAGTCGGGAGAGCACATAAGCCGGTGGAACACTCGAAACTACAACACCGATAGTGCCCATTACGGAAACAAATAGAGTATTGAGAGTCCATTTTAAAAATGGTACTAAGGTGAAAACATCAACGTAGTTACTCCACATAAACGGAGATGGCCAGATCGATCTAGTCTCAGCTTGTCCCTTATTCATAAGTGAAATAACAATCACCAAATAGAGCGGCATAATAAAAATTGTGGATAGAGCAATCAGAAGTGAATGGTTACCCACCATTTCTAGAAAGTCATGCCACCTCTTCTTTCGGCGAGCCGCCTTGGAATGATTTTCGATTTCGGCAATTTGCTCATCCGATAAATGACTAAGTACGTTGCTCATTTGAATAGTGATCCGTTCGGATAGTGAACCCATCGTTTTTGAGTCTTCAGGATTATGAGCGTGCAGATCAAAGTAATTACTAGCAATACCCAAGCAAGAGCTGAGGCGTAGCCCATCTCATAGGCACGGAATGCTGTGTAGTAAATGTGCGTGGCGTAGAAATACATCGCGTGCGAGTAATCATTTACTTGGCCTGATGCGACATAGGCCTGCGTGAAGTATTGGAAACTTCCTATTACGCCGGTTACAAATGAGAAGAAAATTACTGGAGTCATCATTGGCAAGGTCACATATCTAAATGATTGCCATGGTGAGGCACCTTCCAGACTGGCTGCCTCATATAGTGATTTGGGAACATCTAATAAGCCGGCTAAATAAATAATCATGGTGTCGCCGATTCCCCAGAGGCCAAGAAGAATCAAGCCCCACTTAGACCACTTAGGATCCATAAACCAAAACGGTGGCTCATCAATTCCAATTGCTTCAAGGCCGCGGTTAATTGGGCCATAAGCTGGGTTGAAAATATAGGTAAAGACCATCGATGCAGCAACTGTCGGCACCATTGATGGCAGAAAGAATATTGTGCGGTAGATACTGCTGCCACGCTTTGGCTTAGTTAAAACCCAGGCAGTAAACATTGCAAAAGTTATTCGCAATGGAATGCTGATCGCTGAAATCCATACGGTGTTTTTAAGTGCTAACCAGAAGTCAGAATCCTCAAAAAACATGCGGTGGAAGTTATCTAAGCCCACCCATTCTGGTGAATCAATCAAATTAAATTTAGTAAAAGACTGGTAAAAACTGGTAATCATTGGATATGCGGTAAAGAAAAGTATTCCAAATAACCAAGGAGACATGCACAAGAAAATAAAAATATAAGGAACTTTCAATTTCTTTCGTGCGGGGGCAAGAGCACCCTCTCCCCGCTTGCGCGGGGAGAGGGATGCCATTGCTTTAGTTAATTGCATTATCGCGAATTAGTTATTTCTCGCGACGATTTGATTTACCTTTGTTGCCAAATCTGCAAGAGCTGTCTTGAGATTTGGGGTATCACCAGCCTGCCAAGAAGCCATCAAGTTCTGTAACAGAGCTTCCTCTAGGTGTTCGCCAGTGTTCTTTACGATGTGGTAAGCCGACTTTGGATGTTCTACAACATCATAAATTGGCTGATACCACGCTGGATATTTAGCAGGACGAGCATCCTTAGACAACAGTGAAGAAGGAGCGCCGTTTGCTGAATCCCAAGCTGAGGCAAGTTTTGTATCGGTTGCTAGCGCCTTCATAACGATCCAGGCATCCTTTACATTCTTTGAACCCTTTGAGATACCCATTTGAGCTTGACCAACAACACCTGAACCGTAGTTTGTTGAAACTAATTCAGGTGATACAGGGAAGCCTGAGATTTCAAATTCATACTTGGCTGTGCACTTATCTGCCATTGCCCAGTCATCACCAGTACAGAACATAGGTCCCATCCAGTTTGCATCCCACTTCATAGCAACGCGACCAGTCATGAAGTCGTGTTCAGTACCCCATTCACCGCCCTTTGCTGCAACGAACTTGGTAAGTAACTTGCTGCCCTTTTCGAAATCTCCGCCGCCATAAACAGTTGCGATGAAGTTCTTCTGCCAGTTAAATGCTTTAGCCCAACGAGCGTCAGATGCAAATGCTGCCTTCTGATCTCCGCCGTACCACTTAGCACCGAACATTTGACCAAGCCACATTGAATCCATATCGAATCCGTAGTAACCAGCCCAAGGTAAGAAGCCGGCAGTTTTAATGCTGCCATCTGCGTTGAATGTTGTTAACTTCTTTGAGTACTCAAGAAGCTCAGTGGTTGTCTTAGGTGGATTCTTAAATCCGGCCTTTGCCAATAAATCTTTATTTGAGTAAAAAGCAAAAACTTCTGAACCCAATGGCAATGCGCAACGATTGTTATTTGAGATTGCTGATGCGTTTGCTGAAGCTGTGAAAGTCTTCTTTACATCAAGACCATTCTTACCAGCCATCAATACATTTAGTTTCTGCCATGCACCGGAACCACAGAACCAACCTAGGTTTCCGTTTCCGTTTGATACCGAGATATCAGGACCATTGCCGGCGTTGATTGCTGCAAGTGACTTGGCCATATCAATACTTCCCACGGAGGTGACTGATAAACCAGGGTTTGCTGCTTCAATTCGCTTAATAGCGGCATTCCACATATCTAAATTGCCACCCTTATATGGTGACCAAACTGTGACTGTTCGAGTTGCCGCCGTCGCAACACTTGAAGCGGCAACGAGGCTGCCAACTACTAGCGCCGTGACTGCGAAAGAAGCGAACAAACGTTTCTTCTGCATTATTTCTCCTGTCATTTGGTAGATCCACGCTTGGCCCTAGCCCAGCTGTGTTAGGAAACCTACCTCTTTGTGTTAGGAAACCTTACAGATACAATTTCCAAGGTCAATACTTCTGGCAGGGTTTTTTGGTAACGATTTTGGTAACGATTTCTAATCTAAGGCGGGCAAATGGAACAGCGCAGGGGTTGGGCTCGCTTGGCTCTCAGCCTGGCCCTAATTGCCTTGCTCACCGGCGCTATATATATGGTCAAACCCGCAAAGGCCGACATCCATAATTTAAGCGGCACCTTAATCTTCCACCGTTATTCAGATTATGGATCCTGGGATGCCACGATGTGGAGCCTTGATCTTAAATCTGGTTCCTTTAATCAAGTTGATAAGAATTGGACAACGGTACTTTCGCCAATCAATGCCCATGTAAGTAGCGATGGCAAGTATTTAACTTTGATGGGCTCGGCCTCAGGGTTGCCAGCGATTAATAGTGAAGCGCAGCACGACTGGGATGTTTTCATTTCACATTGGGACGGCACTAAGTGGAGCGACCCAATAAATTTAACTGGACCAAATGGCAAACGCGATGAAGATCCTAAGTTCTCACCCGATGGTAAAACTATTGTTTATAAAGAAGATGGCGTTCTCGCAACTGTTGCAAGCACCGGCGGAGTAAAAACTTATCTCTCAATTGGCGAAGCTGAATCATCTATGCCTTACTACCGCGCCAATGGCACCGACATTCTCTTTGAACGTCAAGGCAAAATTTACTTAAAAACTAAATCAGAGGATCAGATAATGGATCCAGGCGTTGGTGGTGAAAGTTCGTATTACCCAATCGGTGTTGATAACGAGCGTTTCCTATTTACCAGAGTGCAAGATTCTCAACACGACGGAATTCGTTGG
>CAIXTG010000094.1 GCA_903922325.1 uncultured Actinomycetes bacterium | reverse complement strand
TACCCGCTGTCAGCTTTGCTGCAGTCAGCCCTGAAGAAGCCGAAAAGCTTGGTAAGGAACTGACCTGTGTCGGTGCAGAGCAAGCGGGTAATGCTGCGGGGACAATTCCTGAGCATGGTGTGGTTTGCGTGAAGCAATAATTTGAATCACTGTTGCCGTGCAATGGGGCGGCGGACTTTATTTGGTTTATCTCGGCATCGATGCAATCCGTAAGCGAAAAGTTCATGCAGCCGATATGACTAATCAAGGTCCGGTTGAACCACGAGTCTTTCAATCCATTCGTGATGGTTTCATGGTGGGAGTTTTGAATCCCAAGGGTTTAGTTTTCTACGCGGCAGTTTTGCCACAATTTATCGATCGTGATCGTGGAAGCATTACGGGGCAACTACTTTTTCTCGGAGCTTTGTTTTCAGTTCTTGCCTTTTTCAGCGATGGAAGTTGGGGCTTGCTTGCTGGAACTGCGCGCGCCTGGTTAGCAGGAGATGCAAGTAGACTTGAAAAACTACGAGCTACTGGAGGTTGTGTGATGGTTATTTTAGGTGCCTCGGTAATTCTCTCAACCGCAATCGGACTCATATGATTAAGAAACCAGCGAAACCTGCGCGTGACACAATTGCTCCAAGTGATTTAACTTTCGGTTTAAGTACTTGCAAGCGTTGCATCTGGATCAAATATTGGTTCAAAGTAACTTTGCCCGGTCAGTTCCCGATCGTTGGTACGTTATCTAAGTTGCAAGAGGCACACTTTCGCGGTGCGAGCATGCCTACTCTTGACCCTTCACTTCGCCCCGGCAAGATAACTAAATGGGGCGAGTGGGTTAAGAGTGATTACATCACTATTAACGGCACCAAAACACCGTGGCGAATTCTTGGAATCTACGATGTCTTAGCTGAAAACGATGATGGCACGCTTGGTCTAATTGATTGCAAGGTTTCTGAATCAGAACGCGACAGCGGCCAGTTTTATGCACCACAGCTAGAGTCATATGCATTCGCGTTAGAGAATCCAGCCGCTGGCAAAGCTCGTGAAGTTGCCTCGATGGGTCTATTGGTTTGGAAACCTAATTCGGTGCTTGGAGACAATGCGACTAATTATGGGTTTGGCGTCGAACAAAAGTATGTTGCTGTTGAACGTGAGCCAGATACCTTCTTTAAGGTCATCGAAGAGTTAATAACTGTAATTGATGGTGATCTGCCTGATTCAGGTTCTGGTTGCGGAACCTGTAACTACTTAACCCAACGACTAGGACTTGAGTAAAAAACTACTCTTCTTCGTCAGCGATCTGTTCTTTACGTTTCGTAGCATAAATATCAACATACTCTTGGCCAGATAATTCTTGAATCTTCTTCATAATTTGGTCAGTTACTTCGCGCAAATAATTTAAATCGCTTGAATCACCTTCAAAATACATAGGTTCACCAAAAATCATTTCAACGCGCATAACTTTTGGAATAACTGTGCCGGTTGGTTGAATCTTCTCGGTATTAAACATAGCGATTGGGATAATCGGAGCACCAGAATCAATAGCTAAGCGAGCAATACCCGTGCGACCTTTATAGAGGCGACCATCGGGTGAGCGAGTGCCTTCTGGGTAAATTCCTAGACACTTGCCTTGTGCCAAAACACTCAAGCCAGTTAACAGGGCAGCTTCACTTCGACGTCCGCCTGATCTATCAACGGACACTTGACCAAGTGCTATGAAAGTTAACTTCTTTAGTAGCCCTTTTGGTCCAGGTGAAGTGAAATATTCGCTCTTGGCCAAGAAGGTAACTTTGCGCGGAACGACAAGCGGCATGAAAATCGAGTCACTAAATGAGAGGTGATTAGAAGCCATGATGACCGGGCCTTTAAGCGGAACATTGCGCAGTCCTTTTACCTTAGGCCTAAAGGCCAACATTAAAAATGGAGTTAGAAAGGAGCGCAAAAGACCATAAGGGACATCATCTGCTTTGCCCATTTGGTTACTCCTTATCTCGCTCGGACTAGAGGGTAATCCTACGCACTTCCTAATTTAACGCTAAATCGGTTCCATTGCATCGAATTCTTATGCAATTATGGCACTCGTGAGCGATGATTTAACTCCCCCAGATCTCATTCTTAAAGGTTCTGGCGCGAAGGCAGAGATTGCAATTTTAATCATTCTCGGAATTCGCCAGCCAATTGAAGCAGCGATTGATCTTTGTGCGAGTTTTCAAGAGCAAGGCCACACAGTAGTTGTTACTCATGCCAGCATTGATGACGATGATTATAAAGTTCCGCTACTTATTAATGAATACAAAATTGTAGGTAAAAATATTCACGATTTGAGAAATGATGATGATTCTGAGTTAGTAAATGCTGAATTTGATTCAATTGTATCAACCCTGTCACTTGATCAGTCATCACCTTCTACCTACTTAGATCAGTTAGACGCCATTGATCATTCCGAACGTTTTATCGCGCCGAATCCAGAGCTACCCAAAATTAAAGAGCGCGCAAACCGAATTGCGGTAATGGCGTTAATTGTGGGACCGATTTGGATTATCGCCTCGGCAATAATTGGTTTTGATCCATTCGGGGTAGAACCTTGGCCAGGACTATTAGCAACAACTGGCGGACTTGCTACTCTTTTATATCGTTGGAATTTAACTAGGGAAGAAGGCGAAGATGGCGCACACCTCTAACTCTGAATTTACCAAACCTGAATTCAGATGGGGAATAATTGGAACTGGCGGAATCGCAAAAGCTTTTGCCCGCGATCTTTCTTACTTTAATAGTCACATCGTGCAAGCAGTTGGTTCACGTTCAACTGAAAAAGCTAGCGACTTCGCACTTGAGTTCCCGGGCTGTACGGCGTATGGAAGTTATGAAGATTTAGTTGCTGACCCAATGATCGATGCGGTTTATGTCGCAACCCCTCACCCACAGCATGTGGCAAATACAATTCTCGCGCTTAACGCTGGTAAGCCAGTTCTTTGTGAAAAGCCATTTGCGGTAAATGCGGTTGAAGCCCAGGCGATGGTTGCTGCTGCTATAGATAACGACGTCGCTCTGCTTGAAGCAATGTGGACTCGATTTCTGCCACATATTGCCCAAGTTCGTGAACTTTTAAGCAGCGGTGTTATTGGTCAAGTAGTAAATGTTGAAGCTGATCATGGCCAGTACTTAATCGATCATGAAATCCCACGGTTAACTGAACCTTCTCTTGCCGGTGGTGCACTACTTGACTTGGGAATTTATCCAGTTTCATTTGCTCACATGGTGCTTGGCGTACCCAAAAGAATCACGGCGACCGGCGTTCTGACGGAGAAAGGTGTTGATAGCCAGACTTCGGCTATTTTGGATTATGAAAATGGCGCGCAGGCGGTAGTAACAACGACCTTAATTACTGGTACGCCATGCAGAGCAACTATTGCAGGCACGTTAGGTCGAATTGAAATTGATCGAACTTTCTATAACCCAGCAAACATGAGATTAGTAATGCAGGATGGAACGACTACCGAGTATCCGAATTTGTACAAAGGTCATGGACTGCGCGAACAAGCTGCCGAACTAGAGCGAATGGTTCGAAATGCTGAAATTGAATCACCATTGTTGACACACAAGATGAGTATTGAAATCATGCAAACGCTAGATGAAATAAGAAATCAGATTGGTTTGCGCTACCCGTTCGAAAATTAATTACGAGCTAGATCTGCAACTCCGACTAACCCAGCTTCATTGCCTAGTTCGGCTGCCACAATTTCTGGGTAAGGGTGCTTACCTGCAAATGGCATGTAACGTTTCATCGCTTCGCGAGTTGGAGCCAGCAGAATTTCGCCGGCATCGATAACTCCCCCACCGATTACAACGCAAGATGGATCAAGAAGAACTGCAAGAGAAGCAATACCAGCGCCTAGATATTGCGCAGTTGTTTGAAATGCAGCAAGTGCCACGGCATCACCTTCGCGAGCTGCATCTGTGATTGCTTGACCGGTTAAACCATCGATTGTGCCATCGCCGCGCGCTAGCAAATTACGGGCTAAATCAGGAGATGCGCTAATTGCCTCGCGCGCATGGCGTCGCAACGCGCTACCTGATGCGTATTGTTCGAAACAGCCACGAGCTCCACAGCCACATAGGTGACCTTCAGGAACCACCCGCAAGTGACCGAATTCTGCAGCGATTCCAAAAGCTCCGCGGTAGAGCTCATTATTTACAACAATTCCGCCGCCAACACCAGTGCCAATAGTCAGCATCATCATATGTGCTTGATTACGACCCGCACCAAATTTTGCTTCGCCCCAAGCTGCAGCGTTAGCATCATTTTCAATTACAACTGGTAATCCAATCAACTTTGTTAACTCAACATCGAGTTGAACACCATTCCAGTCAGCAATGTTCGGTGTAGCCAACATGGTTTTGCGATCTGAGGAAACAAAACCCGCTGCAGATACGCCAACTGCGGTGATTGCATGATTTTGCATTAACTCAAGTGCCACTTCAGCAATTGTTTTAGTTAGTTCGCTGCCGCCTTCGCGCGGGGTATCGCGACGAGATGTGGCCAAAACTTTTCCAGAAGCATCAACGACGCCACCAAGAACTTTAGTACCACCAACATCTACGCCTACAGTTAAGGACATTAAATGGTTAGCCTTCTAGATGCGATTTCAATTGCTCAAGAGCTTGATCAATTGTTGCTTGTTCCGCCTTCTTGCGCATCATTGCTGGAATCGGCATCGAGATTTCAACACCCATTTCATAAGTAACTTCGGTGGTGTCCTCATCAATCTTCTTGATTGAGTAAGAACCTTCCATGCCGGTCAACAGATCAGCATCATTAAATGAAAATGAAAGTTTGCTGGGAGCCTCTGACCATTCGTAATCAAGTGTGACTTTATCTTTCATCATGCCGGCATCGATTAAGAACTTGCCTGAGGTCAAACGACCCTGCTCGTCGGTAGCTAGAACTTCAACTGACTTAATCGACGTTGACCATTCGGGATACTTGGCGATCTCAAACAGGGCTGCCTGCACATCGCTGATCGGGGCATCTATCGTGATTTTTCCGCTGCTTAATTCGCTCATGGCGCAAAGGGTACCCTCTTCCATTTCTGATAGTCGCCACGCTAGCGTTCTCCCATGAACGAAATGACGATACCTGCCCTTGTCCCTTCAGCTACTGAGGGAAACCTGACAAATCTTGTCGCCGAACGCGCTTGGTTTGAACCAGAACGCGTAATGCTCTCTCGCCCACTTGGCGAAGGTTGGCAGCCAGTAACTGCCCGCGAATTTGAAACCGAAGTGCGCACTGCTGCTAAAGGATTAATCGCAGCTGGTATTCAAATCGGTGATCGCGTAGCAATCATGTCTCGCACTCGTTACGAATGGACGATCTTAGATTTCGCAATTTGGTACGCCGGTGGCGTAGTTGTTCCGGTCTATGACACTTCATCAGCTGAGCAAATTGACTGGATTCTTAATGACTCTGGTGCGGTCGGCATGATTGTTGAAACTCCAACTCTGCGCGAATTAGTTGAAACCGTAAGACCATCTCATACGCGTCATGTTTGGACCATGACCGATGGCGTCTTAGATATTTTGACCGCATCAGGTGCTCACATCGGTGATGATGAAATTGATCGTCGTCGTAACTCCCTGGTTCCAGATACTTTGGCAACTTTGATTTACACATCCGGAACAACTGGAAAACCTAAAGGAGTTTCATTAACTCATGGCAATTTCCTTGCCGAGTGCGGCAATGTTGTGCAAGGTGCTAAAGATCTATTCTTAAAGCCAGATGGTTCGACTTTGCTTTTCTTGCCAGTTGCTCACGTATTCGGTCGCATGGTGCAAATTGGTGCAATCACTGCCGGATTACACCTAGCTCATTGCAGTGATCCAGTTGGTCGGTTATCGGCAGACTTGGCCTCGTTCAAGCCAACTTTCGTTCTTGCTGTGCCACGTATTTTTGAAAAGATCTACAACGGGGCTGAAGCAAAGGCAGATGCTGCCGGCAAGGGTGACATCTTCCGAAAGGCAGCTGCTGTCGCGGTTGCATATAGCGAAGGTTTAGATACCAAGAAAATTTCGCTATCACTTCGTTTGAAGCATGCGCTCTTCGACAAACTTGTTTACTCAAAAATTCGCACCGCAGTTGGTGGTCGCGTTGAAGCTGCAATTTCAGGTGGTGCTCCCCTAGGAGCTCGCTTAGGTCACTTCTACCGCGGAGCTGGAATAACTGTTTTGGAAGGCTACGGCTTAACTGAAACAACTGCTGGTGCAACGCTTAATTTATCTACCGCGCTTCGAGTTGGCTCAGTTGGTAAACCAATTCCAGGTACCTCAATTAAGATCGCAGAAGATGGCGAAGTTCTAATTCGTGGTCCGATTGTTATGCGCGGCTATTGGCAGAACGATGCCGCTAATGCTGAAGTTTTTGATGCGGATCGTTGGTTTAAGACTGGCGACCTGGGCAAGTTAGATGAAGATGGTTACCTATTCATAGTTGGCCGCAAGAAGGAACTTATTGTTACAGCTGGTGGCAAGAACGTTGCTCCGGCTGTTCTTGAAGATCGCTTGCGCTCACATCCACTAGTTAGCCAATGTGTTGTGGTTGGCGATGCTCGTCCATTTATTGGTGCTTTGATCACAATTGATCAAGAGTCATTAAAGTCTTGGGTAGCTGCAAACAAGAAACAAGGCGCATCAATGGCAGATTTAGCTGTAGACCCACAATTAATCAGTGTCGTTCAAACAGCAGTTGATGAAGCCAACAAAGCTGTAAGTAAAGCTGAATCAATTCGTAAGTTCCGAATCCTGACAACCGATTTCACAATTGCAGGCGGACAATTAACTGCCAAACTTTCAGTTAAACGTCATGTGATTGCACAAGAGTTTGCGTCTGAAATCGAAGCGTTATACGAAAAAGATTAATTGAACACCCGGGGCACAAACCAGATTGCGCGCCAAATCCACGATGGAATTGCGCAAGATTTGGTTGCTCTGGGGTACTCGCTTGACCAATCACTAGGCGCTCCTGAGCTACCCACCTCTACTCGCGCTGAACTGCGCGCGCTTAGGTTTGAAGTCACCACGCTGATTGAAAAAGTTCGACGCGAGATCCTAAATCTCCGAAGCTCTACCCCCGATTTAAGCGAACAAGCAACCGCGATTTGTGGTGAGCGTCTCGGAAAAGTTGATTTGAAAATACCTCTTGATCAAGGGCTTAACCCCATCGCCATCGAACTCTTGCGCAACGCAGCTAAACACAGTGGGGCTAGCCTGATTAATCTGCGCACATATAGCGACGAGGCTCATACTGTTATCGAAGTTAGCGATAACGGGATTGGCGGTGTTGAAATGAAAACTGATCGATTTGGCTTAGTTGGTATATCCGAGGCGGTAGCTGAGCTATCTGGAAAAATTGAATTCGTAAACCTCACACCCGGTCTCTTGATTCGAGTATCGATTCCCAGTTGAACCGCCGAGTTCTAATCGTTGATGATCATCCGATAGTTCGCGCCGGATTAGAACAGGCACTTCTAAAAGCAAATTTCTCAATCTGCGCCGTTGCAGCCAGTAAAAACGAAGCAATTGCTCAAATTGCACGTACAAATCCAAACCTAATTCTGCTTGATCTGAATCTTCCCGATGGCAGTGGTTTTGAAGTTGCGAATTGGGCCAGAGGAATTTCATCTGAGATCGGAATTGTAATTCTGACTCTAAATGATGGCCCTGAATTATTACTTACCGCGCTTTCCGCCCAAGCAAGTGGCTTTGTTTTAAAGAGCGCGCCGATATCAGAAGTTATAGCAACGCTCGAACGCGCCCTGATTACACCACTGAGTTTTACCGCATCTGGCTTACAAAAAGCACTCAAAGCTAAGGAAAGACTGCCGAGTTTGAGTTCTAGAGAATTGGAAGTTCTGACTATTTTAGCAACGGGTAAAAGCACCAAAGAAATAGCTCGTCAGCTATATTTAGGTGAACCAACAATCAAAACACATTTAGCGAGTATCTATCGAAAACTTGAAGTCAATAATCGCATCTCTGCAGTTGCAGTTGCTCGCGATAACTCGTGGTTAGGCGAGTAGCGCGGCGTACTTAGTAGCCCAAATTTCCCAGCGCCAATTTTCAATTATCCAAGCTCTTCCATTTGCACCCATGAGTGCGCATAGTTCTGGGTTATTTAGTAACTCAATACAAGCATCAGCAATTTCCGAAGGTTTCGTGCCATCAACAACTACGCCAGTTTCACCTACTAAAACCGCATCAGGTGCGCCCCCAGATTTCCCACCTACCACTGGTAACCCACATGCGCTAGCTTCTAGATAGACAATGCCTAGTCCTTCTACTTCTAGCCCGAAGAAACGTGAACGCGAAGGCATTGCAAAGATATCCCCTAAACCGATGTATTTAGGGAGTTCGGCGTAGTTAATGCGGCCGATGAATGTTACGCAATCACTCACATTTAGTTTCAACGCTAATTTCTCTAAATAATCCTGATGCGGACCAACTCCAACTAATACTAAATGCACATTAGGTACCGCAATTTTAATTTCCGGAAGCGCCGCAATCAGTTTGTCTTGGCCTTTGCGGTGCACTAACCGACCAACGCTAATAATTACTGACCTATCACTGAGTCCTAGTTCAGCTCGCAAGTCACTTGAATCTGTAGGAACAAAATGTTCCACGTCAATACCCGGCGCTATCTGAACCAGTTTTTCTACATCGGCTTCACTTAGCGCCTTGCTTATTTCGCCCTTTGTGTAATCGCCTAAATAAGTAATTGCATCAATATTCTTACTCATAAAGCGAATCGCGAACGAAAACGGTGGCACTTTGGCCCACCAAACTTCGTGGCCATGAGTAAGTGCCACAATCTTTTTTGCGCCCGCGCTTCGCATTGCTCGAGCCATAATTCCAAGTGGTGCAGCGGCACCAAAAGCCACTTTCGATAATTTTCGATCGCTAATTAGTTTTCGACAAGCTTTTATTACACGAGGAGTTGGTAACAGGATCTTGCTTCGATCACGAATAACTTCGACACCGTAATTCAGTAACCAATCTGCATCAAATGCTTGTGCGTTAGTTTGAGCGCTGGTGTAAACAATGACCGAGCCTTTAGGTAAACGTTCAATAAGTCCGTGTACAAAAGTTTCAATACCCCCAGCTCTGGGGCCAAAGTCATTGGTAATAAATAGTGTGGTTGCAACCATTACTAGAACCGGCGAACAGCAACGAGTGGTTTGCGACCAAGCGCTGTTGCTGCGTTAGAAACAACTTTCACACGTGAACCTGAACGTGGGGCGTGAACCATCTTGCCGCCACCTAAGTAAATTGCAACGTGTGAAATTGGCCGGCCATAGAAGAGTAAATCGCCCGGCTTGGCAGACTTGTACGAAACTGAGCGGCCATAACGTGCTTGCGCTCTAGAAGAATGTGGCAGTGATACGCCAGCAGCTTGATAGGCACGCATTGTTAACCCGGAACAATCCCAAGTGACGGTACCTGCCGAACCAAAGACATATCGATCACCGATCTGCTTAAGCGCATACTTAATCGCTATTCCAGCGCGACCTGAAATCGCACCCGCACTACTCGCATATGCCTTTGAGGCTGCCTGGTCGGCATCTTCTTCAGCTGCTTTTAGCGCGGCCAAGCGAGCTCGGTCGGCCTTCTTTAATTTAGCTAAGATTTTTTCGGCAGCAGCTAATTTAGATTTTGCTTGAGCGGATTGCTGGGCGAATCTCTTCTGTGCAGCCTGAACTAAAGCTAACTTGTCATTGACAGTAAGCGAGGTTGCTTTTAAACGTTGCTGCGCCGCTTCGAATTTGCGAAGTTGCGTGCTCTTAGCGCGAGTAATCGACTCGAGTGAGCCAGCCGAACTCAAGTAAAGTTCTGGGTTGGCCGAGAAGAGCAGTTCTAAACCTTGACTCAATCCGCCGGCCTTGTATTGCTCGATTGCAATAGTGCCTAAAGATTTCTTAAGCGCAGCCACGGTTGCACCTTGTGCTGCGGCCTCTTGCTTAATTCCGTTCAGGGTCTTGTTCAAGGTTGCTAATTGAACCTTTGCGGCTTGCGCGCCCTCGGCAGCTTCCGTTGCATCTTCCTCGAGTTGACGAACTTGGGCCTGAATCTGAGCCAAGGTCGGTGCCGCTTGTGCAACTGGCGGGATTAGTGCGCTCGCCATAGTTAGAGCAGCGCAAATTGCCAGAGCGCCACGTAAACCCATGCGTGTCATAGAGAAGAGGCTATCGGTGCGCAGATAAGCCACTCAACCTCAAACCGCGCCTAACGCTCAAAATTCCTTTGAAAATCAGGGAATTCACATGAAAGTTTGGCTAATTAGGCGAGATATCCAAACTAAGCAAGAAAACGAAGTGGCGGCACGATGCCTCGAGAAGATAGAAGTTCGAGCGCATCAGCAGTTTGGTTGCTTACATCTAATCGATCTTCAGCCTTGTTAAGAAAGAATGAGACAACACAATCTTTACAAGCCAAATCTCGCAGGGAACAAGAATCGCAGTCAATGATCATGTTCTAAAGAGTAAAGGCCAGCACTGACATTGATTTTGATAAACCACAAAAGATTTAAGGCCAGACACTCAAGAATCTACGCCCTAAACCGATGGCAACCCCCTACCTTTTCTCCGTGCCTGTTATCGCCTCATTAGTCGTTGGTTCCGATGGATCCACTAGCAAAGATGGCCGTTCGGCTGGAGTTTCTAGCGCCGCTGATCGCCGTGCTTTCTTAGCTCGCCGCCGAACTGCAGACGCGCTGCTAATTGGTGGCAATACCGCTCGTAATGAGCCGTATCAAAAGACGCCTGTACCAGTTGTGGTTGTTTCTAAATCAATGCTAAACCCGCTTTCAAATAATCGCTTAGCCCATTGGTGGAATTGCGAGCCAGCCGAAGCGTTGGCCAGAGCCCAGCGCTTATTTGGCGAAACCATTGTGATCGAATCTGGCGTTTCGATAATCGAAGAGTTAATTGCAGCGAAGAAAATTGATCGCCTCGAGTTAAGCGTTACCTCAGTTACTGCTGGCGAAGATCAAGTTGACTTTAAAAAGTTACTGAGCAAATTTTCGAATGTAACTGAACGAGTTGAAGAAGATACAACTTTTTATACTGCAACAAATTAGTTTTAAAAAGCAGAAAGTATTGCGACTCCGGCAACAGCTAAGAAAACTCCCACATACTGAACTTTATGTAGTCGCTCGTGTAATAACTTAAAGGCGAGCAAAACTGTGAAAACTGGATAAAGCGAACCAAGCACCATAACCAAGGAAACCAGACCTTCTTGGGTAGCGAGCCCAAGTGTGAAGTTAGCTAGAAAGTCCGCAACTCCAATGAAAATTAATGAAGGTGCATCAGCAACACTAAATCCGCCGGTCGTGCGAAATCTAATTGCGATAGCGATCGTAAATAGCGCAGTAGTCGCGCGCATTGTCACCATAGTCATTAACGCACTTGAGTCAGAACCGATACCCATCAGAGTCAATGCAGTACCGAAACCAAAAGCTGCACCGAAAGCTAAAGCCACTGGCTTTAATGGAAAGCCTTGTGAAATCTCGGGGCCGCTGGCACAGAAAGCGCCAGCCAATGCGATGACCACACCAATCCAGCGACCACGAGAAAGTTGTTCACCGCCAATTAACGCGAACATAACTGGCACAACAGCACCGAGTGAACTAATCGGTGAAACAACACCCATGCGGCCAGTACTAAGACCAACGTACAAACAGATTAATCCGATATATCCGAGTACTCCAGCAAATACACCTGGCCAGAAAAAGCCAGAGAAAAATCCGTCATTTCCAAAAGCAACCGCGCCACTTTCACCGGTAGCAAAGATCAAGAAAATTCCAAAAGCTAAGCCAATCAATTGGGTAATGCCAAGAACTGCAAAAGCTTTGTACTTCTTGCTCATTCGTCCCGCTTGAAAATCAGCGCTACCCCAAAGGGCGCTAGATAAGAGTGCTAGTGCGAAAGCCATTTGCGTAGGTTACCGCCC
>CAIXTG010000093.1 GCA_903922325.1 uncultured Actinomycetes bacterium | reverse complement strand
TTTCAAGTCCTGTGGCATCTGCAATTGCTTGCGCTGTTTGGGTGGTGCGCATTAGAGGAGAAGCAATTAAAACTTCTGGCTTTAACTTGGCGATCTCCTTGGCAACAGAGGCAGCCTGAGATAAACCTTTCTCCGTTAACTCTGGATTGATTGGCCCAGTTCCCGAAAACTTTCGCAGCGGTGTCAGAATCGTTTCACCGTGGCGAACCATGTAGAGCATGGTTGGAACTTCACTACTGCGAAGTCGCTCAGATAAATAGTTCTGTTGAACTTGTGCTTCAGGCTTATGTGCGGAGCCGCCATCTAAAGCCTTATTGGCTAAGCGATCGGCATGTGAATTTTCATCGCGTGGAATCCAAGAGTATTTAACGAGCGAAGGATCATGTGCGGCACGGCATTGCTTTGCCAGATCGCGCATATCCGCATGTTTGATCTGCCAACGACCCGACATTTGCTCAACAACTAACTTCGAATCCATTGCTACTTCAACCGTGGCTGCAGGATCCAATTTATTGATATGGCTTAAACCAGCGAGAAGTCCGCTGTATTCAGCGACGTTATTTGTAGCAATTCCGATTACATCAAAGAGTTCTGCGACGATCTTTCCGTTTTCAGTTACGACTGCGCCGTAACCAGCAGGGCCTGGATTTCCGCGAGAACCGCCATCAGCAGTTAATTTGAATTTGCGCGCCATTTATAGACCACGCACCAAAATGCACCGACATTCTTCGCAACGCACGAGTTCGTCTTCCGGCAAACCGGCAATGCGCTGTAGTTCGATGGTGTTTAAAGTTAAGTGACAACCTTTGCATTGGTTTCCAACCAAGGCTGCTGCCCCTGTTCCGTTATTGCTGGTACGAATTTTCTCGTATAGCGCCATTAGTTCGGGGTTAACGCTAGCTGCAGTCTTCGCGCGATCACCAGCCGCTGCATTGAGATCTGCAAAGATAATTGTTAGCGCGTTTTCTTTCGAAATTTCTAGGTTGGCAATCTCTGCTGCATGAGCACTTTCTTCGGCGCCAAGTTCTGCGATGCGCTCTTTAATTCCATCAACGCGCATCATGATCTCAAGCTCAACTTCTTCGAGTTCAGCACGGCGCGCAGCGAGGGAAACAAGTTCATGTTGCAGTTGTTCTAACTCCTTGGCAGCCCCTGTGCCAGAGGCAAGGCGGGCTTCATCGCGATTGATTCGTGAGACAACTTGTTCAACATCTGTTTCGGCCCGGTTTAACTCGCGCTTTACATCGTTTAACTCTGTTTCAGCGGCGATACGTAGATCGCGAGCATTGTTCTGCTTGATTGTGAGTGAATTAATCGCCGGTATCTCTGGAAGGCCAGCGGCTTTGGCGTTTAGGGAAGTTGTAGTGAAATCGAAGTTCTGAATGTCGAGAATGGAGCGCTGATCGCTAACGCTAGCCTTCACAACTCGCTCCTTATAACTGCACTTCTTCGTCGCGCACCGGATATTGAATTCTATGGAGAACCTTACTTGATTAGGGCCAGTTGTACTATTTCCCCGTGGCAAAACAGTTACCTGTCGCAGTTCGCGCGCATTATCAATCGGCCCCGTCGCCACATAAAGAAACCATGCTCGAGATGCGAAAGCGAATTTTGGAAATAGTTCCAGATGCGCAAGAAGTAGTTAGCTACGGAATGCCGGCTTTTAAAGTAGATGAAACGATCGTGGCCGGATTGCTAGCCAATAAGAAGCACGTTGGTTACTACCCTTTTAGTGGATCAATTTTAAAGTTATTCCCTGAAGAGTTAGCGGGATTCTCAAAAACAATCAGCGCTATTCATGTTCCAGTTGATAAGCCACTTACAAAAACTCTCATGAAGAAGCTAATCAAAGCGAGATTGACTCAAGCCAAGTAGTTGCCTTACCTTTTCCAAATGGAAATGACTACCTGCCTCTGGTTTAACGGCCGCGCGCGGGAAGCCGCGAACTTTTATACATCAATCTTCCCAAAT
>CAIXTG010000092.1 GCA_903922325.1 uncultured Actinomycetes bacterium | reverse complement strand
GGATTCTGTCGCGTTCTTCAATCGCTTGAAAGTAATTCTTGATGATCGCAATGATTGGGTGCACCACAATTCCAAGTTTTCAAGCGAACAATTGAAAACCTTGATTCTAAATATCTACCCGGTAGCTGAAAAACTAGCATTGCCCGCGAAGGTAGAGTGCGACTTTCTACTAAGCAAATTAGATGGTGTCGTTCCTGACATTGCTCAGGTCGAGAATCCAATCGTTCCAGAAACTGAATCAAAAACAGAATCTGAGCTAATTAAGGCGATTCAGAACATAATTCCAAATGATGAGCGACCAATTGGCGATTTGGTTGAGGCAGCTTTCACTGAATTTTCCTATGTTTTACATCTTACTGGTGAGGTGCGCAATCGTAAGACCGACAAATTGTTAAGTGAATTGAATCCAGCAATGGCTGAGAGCATCGGCGCATTGCTGATCGCCCGTAAACCCAATGGTGGACGCTTGCGATTAACTCGTGAGGGCGTATTAGCGGCTTACTTCGAAGATCATTGGGGTTATCTGGCTACTGTTTCACCTGAACAATGGTTCCCCTACCATCTACATTTAAGTGTCTAGATTACTTGCCACATATTCTTGAAGGTCTCATTATGAATTTCAAGAGCCTTCAAACTCGGCGCTTTTGATTTTTCTACTGGAATCTTTAATTCTGAGTCCTGGATATGAGAGTAATCAGCGGCGATAAAGTCGTGCACTTTGACTTTATATTTCTTGGTTGAGTTATCGAAGTTAATTATAAGTAAGCCCTTGTCGTAGAGTTTATGCAAGTCGGCCCTTAGGGGGATTGCATTCTCAATGTTGTCACTCTCTTCTCCATAATAAGGAACTATGTGTGCAACATCGATCGCTTGGGTTGCCGTGTAGCCACTTATTGCACATATATTCTCGTATTCAGAAAGGACAGCTGTCCTAAACTCTGCAGCACCTGGCCTTGCAATAGACTCCTTAATTTCTCGAGGCAATGATTCACGCTTCTCTCGCCAATCAGGCGCAGGTTCCCAATCATCTTGAATGACCGACACAACTTCAGAATCGTGGCCCAACCAGATGAGAACTGCATTCTTCATCTGCAATAGGCCTTTCGCTGTAACTGTCCCACCACCACCTGAAGGCGCATTCACGCTTGAGAACTCATTAGCATCCCAAGTTAAGCCGGAATTCTCAATGATTCTTCTCGCCATCTCGGGCATTCCGCTGATAATTGGCAATCCCATAGCGCCCGCGACATCTGAAAAGAAAACGCTAGGGATAGAAGAGCCAACTGTCGTTTCCGTAGGTGGAAGCCCGAGCAAGTCGGTGATTTCTTTCATAATGAGTTTTTTTACGGGTATCGATCGCGTCATTTGCTTAAAAATGTCCCCTCGGCCCTATATGTTGACCGTATGAGCGTAACCTTTATTGATTTGTTTGCCGGCATTGGAGGCTTCCATGCGGCAGGCGAGTCTTTGGGTTGGGACTGTGTTTTCGCCAACGAGATTGATCCTGCAGCGGCTGCTATTTATGAACTCAACTGGAATCAGACAGCTCTAGGCAATATTCATGACTTCACACGTGGAACTAAAAAGAAACCCATCCCATCACACGATGTCTTGTTCGGTGGCTTCCCGTGTCAGCCATTTTCCAAGAGCGGCAAGCAACTAGGTATGGAAGAAGATCGCGGCTCACTCTTCCACGACATCGCTTTTATTTTAGAAAAACACAAACCCTCTATGGTTGTTTTAGAAAATGTTAGAAATATTGCTGGTCCGCGGCATGCTCACGAGTGGAAATATATTATTGAGAAATTGCGTGAGCTCGGATATCGCGTCTCATCTAAACCTTTTGTAGTTTCTCCACATAAAATTCCGCCAAGTTACGGTGGAACACCACAAGCTCGCGAAAGAGTTTTTATAGTTGGTACAAGGTTGCCTTCTAAGAAACATGCCTTAGCCGGCGATGACACTCCACTTAAATTTCCCACAGATTTCGATGGCTGGGACATTGGTAACTGGGATTTGTTTAATGATCTTCCACTTGAACCAAACTCGTCTGCCAACAAGATGAAGTACCGATTGAGTAACGATGAAATATTGATTCTTGACGCTTGGGATGACCTAGTTAAAGAGATGCTGATCCATCGTGACGGGCTGCGTCTTCCAGGTTTCCCGCTTTGGTCTGACTTATGGGGAAAGAAACCTGTCTACGAGAAGGATTCCAAAGCACCTGACTGGAAAAAAGATTTCGAAGCAAAGAATGAGCAGTTCTACGAAGAGCACAAGAAACTAATTGACCAATGGCTTTCAAAGCACCCAGAGATTCGAAACACCACGCCATCTAAACGAAAATTGGAGTGGCAGGCACAGGATATGAAATCACTCTGGGACGGGTTGATTCACTTCCGCCCATCTGGGATTCGAGTAAAGCGTGCAACGTATGTGCCAGCTTTGGTGGCAATTACCCAGACCACGATTATTGGGAAATATAAGCGCCGCATCACTCCAACTGAAGCAGCCCGACTACAAGGCATGACCGACAACTTCACATTTGGAGAACAAAGTGATGTCATGAGTTATAAGCAACTAGGCAACGGTGTTGCAGTCGGCGCTGTCTACCAAGTGGTCAAAGCTGCCATTGAGCGCGATGCTGAAATTTTGAAAGTAACTAATCCGGCGCTTCTAAAAACAGTTAAGAAAGCACCTCAGAGTCCGGTCAAATCTAAAGTTACGCCTAAGAAGACTCGAGCAGCAGAAATTTCTTAATTGATTTATCTTGTTCTGAAAGCGTC
>CAIXTG010000091.1 GCA_903922325.1 uncultured Actinomycetes bacterium | reverse complement strand
GTACTTCCGTTACTGCAAGGCGCATTCTCGCTCGTCATTATGGATGAGACAACGCTCTACGCCGCGCGCGATCTCAATGGAGTCAGGCCACTTGTACTTGGAAAATTAGAGAAGGGCTGGGCAGTTGCATCCGAGACGGCTGCCCTCGATATTGTTGGCGCTACCTTTGTTCGTGAAATCGAACCTGGCGAATTCATTGCTATCGATGAGGATGGCCTTCGCTCAAAGATGTGGGGAGAGCCAAATCCAAAGGGTTGCATCTTTGAGTATGTCTACCTTGCAAGACCTGATACAACAATTGCTGGTCAAGGCATTCATGCGACTCGCGTAAAGATTGGTCAGCAATTAGCTAAAGAATTCCCTTGCGATGCTGATCTAGTTATTCCAGTTCCCGAATCTGGCACTCCGGCTGCCATTGGTTATGCCAAAGAATCTGGCATTCCGTATGGTCTTGGTTTAGTTAAGAACTCTTACGTTGGCCGTACCTTTATTCAACCATCACAGACAATTCGCCAATTAGGTATTCGTTTAAAGTTAAACCCACTGCGCGAAATCATTGAAGGCAAGCGCATCGTGGTTGTCGATGATTCAATCGTTCGTGGCAATACTCAACGAGCAATCGTGCGGATGCTGCGCGAGGCCGGAGCCGCTGAAATTCACGTAAGAATAAGCTCTCCCCCAGTTAAATGGCCTTGTTTCTACGGCATTGATTTCGCTACTCGGGCCGAGCTAATTGCCAGTGGTTTAGGCGTTGAAGAGATTCGCCGCTCAATCGGGGCTGATTCACTTGGTTATGTTTCAATCGACGGACTAGTGCAAGCAACTGCAGTTGCAGAATCAAAACTCTGCACAGCGTGCTTTACCGGTGTTTACCCAATCACGATCCCGACTGATCTCTCAGAGGGCAAAATGCGCCTAGAGATTACTGAAGTGAGCAAAACAACGGAGCAGGTCAGTGGCTGATTACAAAGACGCTGGCGTTGATATTGATGCAGGTGAGCGCGCTGTTGAATTAATGAAAGCAAGTATTGCCAAAGCATCACGCCCTGAAGTTATGGGTGGCATTGGTGGCTTTGCTGGTTTATTTGATGCATCAGCGCTAACTAAGTTTAAGAAACCATTACTTGCCACCTCAACTGATGGCGTTGGTACTAAAACCGAGATTGCTCGCATGTTGGGTAAATACGACACCATTGGTGAAGATCTAGTTGCTATGGTCGTTGATGATTTAGTTGTTTGCGGCGCAGAGCCACTTTTCATGACTGACTACATTGCAGTTGGAAAAGTGATCCCAGAACGTATTGCTGAAATTGTTAGTGGCATCGCGCGAGGTTGCGAAAAAGCCAACACCGCACTTATCGGTGGTGAAACTGCAGAACACCCAGGGTTACTTGGTGAAGATGAATTTGATATTGCCGGCGCCGCAACAGGCGCGGTTGATGCCGACAAATTACTTTCAGCAGAACTTGTTAAAGCCGGCGATGTTTTAATTGGTATGCCAGCTTCTGGTTTTCATGCCAATGGTTATTCGTTGATTCGTCACATCATTAAAAGTAAAAATCTTTCGCTTGATTCTAAATTCCCAGATTCAGATAAAACTTTGGGCGAAGTTCTTCTGACCCCAACTGAGATCTACACCCTTGATTGTTTAGCTTTGATTAAATCTTTAGGCACTAACTTGCGCACTTTCGTGCACGTGACAGGTGGCGGCTTAGCCGAAAACACGGCCCGCGTTATTCCAGCTGGCTTATGTGCCACCTATAACCGCAGCACTTGGGCCTTGCCCACAGAGATGCTTTTCATGGCTAAAGCTGGCGATGTTGCCCAGCCTGCTCTCGAGCGCACTTGGAACGCAGGCGTCGGCATGGTCGCAGTCGTTGCCCCTGAGGTAGCTGATCTGACCCTGAGATCGCTGGCAGCCCGCGGCATGAAGGCCTGGATTGCTGGCGAAGTACGCTCAAATCAGGCCTCAGCACGCTCGACTTTGGAAGGTACCTACCAAGCGCGATAACCTACGCGCCTTGACGGATACAAAGTGAAAAAGGAGGTCGCCCATGGGTCGCGGCCGCGCAAAAGCAAAGCAAACTAAAGTTGCTAGAGATTTGAAATATAACTCTCAAGATATGGATCTAGATCGCCTAGCTAAAGAACTACATGGCGAAGCTCCAACCACAGATGAGAACGATAACGACGACCCTTTTGCTGAGGGCAATTACATTCCTCGCGCTTAATTACTAAGTTAGTTAGCCTGTAACTCATGACGCGCAGAACTCCTTATGTTGCAGCACTGCGCATTTACGAACCACTTTCAGCATTTGAACCAGCAGATCGTTTGCTCTGGGAAGAAGCGTTCCCGATTTATTCAACGGTAGAAGATGAACAAAACCGCGCGATGCAAAGATTAATTGCGCCAACTTATTTTTCTAATGTGGCAGATGGTGCCCACATTCTTGATCTCGAAGATGTTCGCTATGTGTCGCCTTGGTCAACATCGACTAGAAGTTGGGCAGCCTATGACAACTTCACCGACTCAATGCCGAGTACCGTTACTAAATACTTTTTCACACCAGCGATCGAAGAGCTAATCACTAGCGGTGCTGACTACATCGATAACAAAGTGCCACATATCTTGACCGAAACCTGGATGATTCCGCCCCGTTGGTTCTCACTCTTCACACCAGAAGAACGAATGCGTGGCGCTGATAGCAACGGTGCTTTCTCAATTGCTAGAGCCAAAATCTCAAATGCCAAAACTCGTTGCATGTTCACCCATGACACAGTTGTTAACGCATTCGGCGAAGGTGGCATCGAAGAAGAGATTCAAGATCTGCACGACTGGATGGACATGTTCCACCCAAAGTCCCTCGTCGAACTTGATTACGGCGGGCTAGCTGATTACTTAAACATCGCACTTGCCGAACTTGGCGGCATTGAAGCTGATTCATCAATTGAAGACATTCACGAATCGCTCGCTGGCCTAGCTGCCAATGATGGGGCAACTGCTGGCGTTGGCTATGAACGATTGATAACTCGTTGGCGCAAAGTTGCCGCCTTTGAGCAAGCTTCATAGCAAGCCAATAGCTCACTTTTTATACCGCCGCTAAAGAATTCAGACCACCACTTGACTGGTATATACCGAGTGGGCACTATAGGCACATGCTTCCACGCAAAAGAATTTTTCCAATTTCTCTCCTGACATTCGTGTTTTCATTCACGAACCGGACTGCCAATAATTTTGCGGTAGCTAATGCCAAATAAGAAAGTAGTGAAAGATTCGAAGCATGCAACTTTGCTTGAAGCTTTAGCTGAACTCTCGGTATCTCTAAAACCGCACTCGCAACTTCCTTCAGAGCGCGCGCTCTCAGAAGAGTATGGCGTCTCGCGAATGACGCTACGTCGCGCTATCGATGTACTGCAGGCGCGCGGTTATATTTATTCAGTTCCTTCGAAAGGCTTGTTCGTTGCCGAGCCTCGCATGGTTCGCACATCTGATGTAACTTCACTTTCAGAAGTTCTGCGACATCGCGGCAATAACCCCAGCACAAAGTTGCACTTAGCTGATCGAATCCATGCCAGCGATGAAGTTGCAAAGGCACTTGGGCTCCGTAAAGGTGATTGGGTTTACCGAATCGAACAATCATTCTTCGATGCTGATGTGGCGATGGCTACCGAGACGGCATATATCCCAATTGAAATTGCACCTGGCTTGCTTGAGCAAGATTTAGGTAAGAGTCTTTCTGGAATTTTGTCAGAGCATTACGAAAGACCAATTCTGCGAGTTCAATATCGGGTTCGTTCGGTAATACCTGAAGCGAAATTCCGTGAACGTCTTCAGATTTCCGAAGTGGCTCCGACTCTAGAATTCTTCGCAGTTGGAATCACCTCGAAAGAGCGATCGGCTTTCTTGGTGGTCTCTTATAAACGCGGGGATAAGTACGACCTGATTTATCAGCTCGAGGTTTAACCCAACAACTGTATTTGCCAACGGGGCATCCATAGTCGCCCAGTACAGTCGAGAAAACAGTTGTAAATTCGTTATCGAGTTAGCGTTGACAGAGTCGGATCTCTTAGATATTTTGGTATATACCAGTTGCGAATCGGTATAGACCAAAGGGGTTGCTTTGAAGACAGATGTGCTCATCTTGGGTGGCGGCACGAGCGCAGTTTCAGCTGCGCTCTCTTTAGGTGACCTTGGCGTTAAATGCATAGTGGTCGAAGAGACCGATTGGGTTGGCGGCCAACTAACTGCGCAATCTGTTCCCTCTGATGAACATATTTGGATTGAACAATTCGGTAGCACTGGTCGCTATCGTGAATTTAGAAATCGCCTTCGTGCTTATTACAAAGCAAACTACCCGCTTTCTGCACGATCAAAAGCTGATCCATTTTTAAATCCAGGCGCTGGGTATGTCAGCCCAATCTGCGCCGAACCCGGTGTGATTCACGATGTGTTGCGTTCGATGTTGGCGCCACATGTTGCGAGCGGCTGCGTAACTATTTTGCTTGAGCACGAAATCGAAACTGTCACCAAGAGCGGTGATCGAATTATTGGTGCTCGCGTTTTAGATAAGCGAACCGGCAAATCAGTTGATATCGAAGCGAAAATATTTATTGAAGCAACTGAAACCGGCGATGTCTTAGCACTTGCCGATATTGAATATGTAGTTGGATTTGAAAGTAAGGCTATGACTGGCGAGCCAAGTGCTCCTGATGAATATCAGCCAGGCAACATTCAAGCCTTTAGCTCATGTTTTGCAATGAGCTACGACCCAAATTCAGATCGCACAATTGATAAACCAAATAATTATGAATATTGGCGTAATTTCAAAATGCCTTTTTATGATCACAATTGGGTTAGCTGGCATTCAATCGAGCCACGCTCGCTAAAAGAAATTATTTTCAATTTTGATCCGCTGCCAAATCTTGATCCACTAACTGTGCGCGCAAATCAAAAAGATAACCCAGGTTCTGCCAATCTCTGGACCTTCCGCAGAATTTTGGCCGCAAGCCATATGGAACACCCCGAGAAATTTACTGATATTTCATTAGTTAATTGGCCACAACTCGACTATATAAATGGCTCAATCATTGATGTCAGCAAAGAAGAAAAATCTAAGAACATTGCAGCTGCTAAAGATCAGTCGCTTTCACTTCTGTATTGGATGCAGACTGAAGCGCCACGCACCGATGGAAAAACAGGTTGGCCCGGTCTTTACCTGCGCAAAGATGTGGTTGATACCAAAGATGGCTTGGCCAAGCATGTTTATGTGCGTGAAGCGCGACGAATCAAAGCTCTTTACACAGTCACCGAGCAAGATATTTCATACGCAATTCGCGGTGATGCTGGTGCTAAAAAATATGCCGATTCAGTCGGCGTTGGTCATTACCGCATTGATTTACACCCATCGACAGTAGGGGACAACTATTTAGATGTCGCATCTTGCCCATATCAAATTCCAGTTTCATCAATGATCCCAGTTGCAACAGAGAACTTAATTGCAGCTGGCAAGAGCATCGGCGTAACTCATATAACTAACGGATGTTTCCGTTTACACCCAACCGAGTGGAATATCGGTGAGTCGGCCGGAGTACTTGCCGCACTAAGTATTCGTTCAGGTAAGAGCCCGCATGCATTTGCATCAGGTAAAGACCTAAACGATCTTCAAGCACAACTTCTTCATCAGGGAGTCGAGCTTGAATGGCCAACGGTCGCACCTTATTAAGAGGTTGAAACCGACTAAACAGAAAGGAAAGCAACAGTGAAAGCAAAATATCTAAAAATGATTGCAGCTGGATCCGCTATTGCTCTTGTAGCTTTTATCGGTGTTCAACCAGCAAAAGCAGCAGCTAATGGAAGCATCACACTAAGAATGACTATGTGGTCATCAAATGCTGGCCACTTAGCACTCTTTAAAGGTCTTGCTGACGAATACAAGAAGACTCATCCTGAGATTGCAGATATCAAGTTTGAATCACTTGATTTTGCGACCTACACACAAACTCTGACTACTCAAATTGCCGGTGGCAAAGCTCCGGACTTGGCTTGGATCCTAGAAAAGGATGCCCAACAATTCCGCAAGAACAATTTGCTTCTTAACGTGCTTCCACAAATGGAATCAACTCCTGGCTACAAAGTGGAAGAAATTGCAGCTGGTTCTCTTGGGCTGTGGCGTGCACCTCGAAGTGTTTATGCCTACCCATTCTCAACTTCGCCATTTGCGATCTTTTATAACGCTGATTTGATTAAAGCAGCAGGTGCTGAAGATCCAGAAGCGCTACGTGTAAAGGGTGAATGGACTTGGACAAATGCGGCCAAGGTTGCTAAAGCTGTAACTGATTATCAAAAGGGTAATTACGGCCTTAACTTCCCAACCTTTAACTACACAACTTGGAACGGTCTAGCCGCAATCTGGCGCGGCTTTGGCGCCGAAGCTTGGAACAAGACCGGTACAACTTGTACTTTCAACTCAAAGCAGATGAACAATGCAATGACTTTCTTCCACAGCATGATTTACAAGGACAAGTCATTCCCAGCACCAGGAGTTTCATCTGACTTCTTTGCTGGCAACGTTGGTATGTCACTCATTCAATTGAGTCGCGCCGCTAGCTTGCCAACTATGAAGTGGAAGTGGGGCGTAGTGCCTCTACCTAAGGGCCCAGTTGCAGATGCACAAGCAATCGGACAAGCAGGCATGGCAGTTCTTACTAAGAGCAAGAACCGTAAAGCTGCTGCTGACTTCTTAGTGTTTGCAACTAACCCAGAAAATGCTGCTAAGTACGTAGCGTTCTTCCCACAATCTCGCACACCTCTAATGGATCCAAAAGTCATTGCAAAAGCCTCGATCTTAAATGAAGCTCAAGCAAAGTTAATTGTGGCTGACGGAATCTCAAAGGGTCAGATTCTTACTTCTCATCCAAACCTAAGCGCTATTGAGTTGACAGTTAAGTCAACACTTGATGGTCTATGGAAGGCAGATGCAAACGTCGCTCAGACATTGAATGATGTTTGTACCAAGATCCAACCTAACCTGCGTTAAAAACTGAAGTTGTAAGGCTGGGGTATCAATATTGGTACCCCAGCCTTACACTCAATCAGATCGTAATTTCTTGATAACACTGGAGGCGCATTGAACCGGAAGAAGTCGCACGAGATGCGGCACTGGCGCACCGGTTTGTTTATGGCCGCACCAGTTCTTCTAGGATTCATTTTCCTAGTTCTTTATCCAGTAGTAAGTGTTATTCGAGATAGCTTCACTTCATACAATCCACTTAGCGGCGATGCCGCATTTATCGGCGCTGATAATTACACGCGCTTAATCCAAGATGAAACTGCAATAGAAGTTGCTAAAAATACTTTGATCTTTGCTTGCATTCTGGTGCCAGTAAACATGGCACTGGCTTTATTTCTTGCCATCCTTTTGAATTTGCATTTCCGAGGCCGAACAACTTTTCGCGCTATTTTTTTCTCCCCAGTTATCGTTTCAACAGTTGCCTGGACCATCGTTTGGAAATACATCTTGCAAGATGATGGCCCATTTAATTATTTCATCGGACTAGCAGGCGTTGACGGGCCGAACTGGCTGCGTGATAACCCTTGGCCCATGATTTCGGTAGTAATGGTTCAAGTATTTAAGAACTTAGGCATGAATATGATTTTCTTCTTAGCTGCCCTGCAAGGGGTGCCCGAAGAGATGTATGAGTCATCTGAGATCGATGGCGCAAACCGCTGGCAGCAGTTTAAGAAAATAACGATGCCCTTTATTAGCCCAACCATTCTTTTAGTCGCAATCCTTACTATCGCCGGTGCTTTCCAGGTCTTTGCCCAGGTGCTGCTATTAACTGGCGGCGGTCCAGGGCTTTCCACAACCGTGCTTTCTTATTACATCTTTATCAATGCATTCCAGATTTTTGATCTTGGTTATGCCAGCGCACTTGCTGTTTGTCTATTCGTATTTGTTATGGGACTAACCGTTGCGCAGTGGCAGATTAGAACCCGGTGGGTGTTCCGTGAGGTCTAAAACTAATAAGCGATATGCACGACGTAACTCAAAACTAACTGGGTGGCGCCTCTTCGGCATCTACTCACTCTTACTTGTCATCTCGATTCCATTTATATTTCCAACTTGGTGGATGTTCACAGCTTCACTTAAACCAATTGAAGAAGTTTTTGTTTTCCCAGCAAGTTTGATCCCTAATGATTTTCAAATTTCGAATTACGCCGAAGTTTTCCGACTACAGCCTTTCTTGCGGCAATACTGGAACTCAATGTTTATCGCGATTTTGGTAACAATAATCTCGGTAACAATTTCAACTATGGGCGGCTATGCCTTTGCCAGAATTAGTTTTAAGTGGCGCAGCAAGCTCTTCGTTGTTTTGCTTTCTGCTTTACTAATGCCAGCTGAAGTAACTTTGATTCCGATTTTTCGATTGATGGTTAAATCTGGTTTATCTGATTCATTCTTTCCAATTATCTTGATTCCAGCTTTTGGTGCCCATGCTGTAGTTGGACTCTTCTTAATGCGCCAGTTCTTCCTTGATTTCCCAGCCGAGCTAGAAGAAGCTGCTGAAATTGATGGCCTCTCTAGATGGAGAGTGTTCACAAAAATCGCACTTCCACTTTCTGGCCCTGCTCTGGCGTCTCTGGCAATTATCTCTTTCTTATATTCTTGGAATTTATTCCTTGAACCGTTGGTCTTTCTAACCGAACCAAACAAATACACGCTGCCTGTGGTTTTGCCGCAGTTCACCGATACCTACGGCGCCCCAATCTTTAACGTGCAACTGGCAGCGACCTCACTAAGCGTGATTCCGGTGATGATTGTTTTCATCATGGCCCAGCGGCACTTCATTAGAGGCATCACGATGACAGGTATAAAGAGCTAATCCACGCTCAATTTCTAACCCCAACGGGTGAGATTTTTATAGAAAAGTATTGCTTTTGGAACAGTGATAGACGGATACTTCACCCCTAAAGGTGCGAAACGGACATCGTTTTGACCATTGTGCGGGGAGAGAACCAATGACTCGACTAACCGATGCCGAAGTCCTATTAACACCATCAGAGGTTGCATCTTTATTTCGCGTTGACCCAAAGACAGTTACTCGCTGGGCAAAAGCCGGCAAGTTAACTTCAATTCGCACCCTAGGTGGACATCGTCGCTATCGCGAATCTGAAGTTCGCGAGTTATTAAAGAGTCACTTAAACACTCAAGGCTAACCCAACGCATAGGATCACTTCCTATGAACTTCTCGCTAACCCAGTTTTTGATTTTGGGGTTAGCGACTTTTCTTTTTGTAGGCGGGCTTACCCCAGTCATGCGCAAGATCGCGCTAAAGATTGGCGCGGTAGATAGCCCAAACCTTGAACGCAAAACCCAGAAAGAGCCAGTGCCCTATTTAGGTGGCGTTGGCATTTCAATCGGCATCACTGTTGCTTCATTTGCAGCTCTTCTCTATTCAGATTTTTCAACTGAAACTTTTACAAAAGCACTCTCAGTTTTATTACCGGCAATTCTCATCTCTGCCATGGGTCTCTATGACGACCTAAAAGGGTTAGAGCCATGGCCACGATTAGTTGCTCAAACAATTGCTGGTATCGCAGTTGCAATTTACTTAATCCAAAATGGCACCTTAGGCCAAGCTTTCAATAATCAGATTCTCGATTATGCGATCACGATTATTTGGGTAGTTGGTATTTGTAATTCAATTAACTTCTTTGACAACCTAGATGGTGGCGCTTCAGGAACTGTCGCAGTTATTTCGATCTTCTTGTTCGCAATTGCCTTCGATCATGGTCAGTCACTCATCAGCGCTCTTGCGATCGTGACAGCAGGTGCAACTCTTGGTTTCTTAATCTGGAATAAATCACCAGCTAAAATCTATATGGGGGATGCCGGCGCCTTGTTTCTTGGCATCATCATCGCGGTGTTAACCATTCGGCTCGACCCAGAAGTTGGCCCTCAATCAAGGGCACTTGCAATTCCACTGCTGTTGATGGCGGTGCCTATTCTGGATACAACCACAGTGGTTATTTCTCGCATTTCCAGAGGCATTTCACCCTTCACGGGCGGCCGCGACCACCTTTCACACCGCATGATGCGCAAAGGCCTAGGCCGAAAAGCAACGGCTTATGTCTTATGGGGCATGGCGGCAGCCTTTGGTTCCGTTGCCTATCTCGCCTGTTGTGTGACTTTTGATCACGCAATTCCAGTGATTATTGCAACTGCAGCAATTTGGTTATCGATGTTAATCATCTTTCTACGAATCCCAGCAACGGATAAGTAGTAACCTAAGCACATGAGCGAAAAAGATAATTCTCCAGCCGATGATGCTCGCGCAAAGTTTCTAGCTGCACTTGAAAAGAAGAAGAATAAGAACTCTTCATTACCAGGCGGCGGAACTTCTTCAGGTTCAAAGGTTTCTGGTTCACAAACCGGAGGTCCTGCAGCGCGTTTCCAGCGCAAATCTGGCCCTTCAGGCTCTGCTGGTTAATTGCTGATGCGGTTAGTAAACTTACGAAACTTTAAGTTTTCTGACCTTAATTTCTATCACTATTTCTTCACTGCCTACATTGGGTTACATGTAACTTTCTCGCTTCTGCTTGGAAACATCACAGCACTTGCTGTAGATGAGGAGGTTTATCGAGACATGTTTGGCAGGCTTTACTCGCCTGGCACTAATTTTAGCGACGTGGGATTCCAAATGGCCTGGAAGCCTTGGCTCCAAGTAATTTACTTTCCAGCAAAAATACTTACTTTTCTTGGCTTTACTGATCTATATGCCATCAGATTCTTATCAATTGGGTGCTCAACTCTTGCTACATATCTTATTATAAAAATAGCTAGAGACAATAATCGAGATGACAGAATTTTCCGTCTAGGCCTTCTTTCAATTTCATTCATTCCAACTGTTTTTCTATGGTCATCGATAGGCTTGCGTGAAAGTTTCCTCTATCTTTCGATTTCATTTATTCTTTTCACCCTTACCAGAATTAGAATCGAGCCAAAATGGTATTGGTATCTATTGTTAGCTATTGCATTCCTAAGTCTTTCCCAGACAAAATCCTACATTTTTGTAATCATGATGATTGCTTTGATAATTTCTGTAGTGATTGATGCAATACAAAATCGAAGAACAAGAATTTCCCATGCAGTTCTAGTTATTTTGGCGATTTTACCCCTTCTCATTAACCCACCGCTAGCAAAAGCTGTAAAGGAGGGCGGGCAATCACAGATAGTAATTGCTGTCTCTGAAGTACCAACTAAGAATACTGAAACCGGCACTGAAACCGGCACTGAAACCGGCACTGAAACCGGCACTGAAACCGGCACTGAAAGTGAAGAGCCTTCAGAAGTTATTGTTGCTTCAAGAGGAATGACTGTTCATGTACTAGTGAAACAACTCCAATCTAATTCCAAGTCACTTATATCCAAAATTGCTCAAGACCTGGGAATAACCGCAAAGTTAGAAGCAAATTCTAAGAATTCTCTTGTTGTGCGAGGCTCTAATGCTGAACAAACAAACAGATTGCAATTAAGTTCCACTCCTGCAAAATTTACCGCCCCTAGATTATTTTTTCAGTCAACGGCAAGATTTCTTTTCATCCCATTTATTTTTAGAGATAACGGAAGTTTGTTCCTAAATATTCAATCAGTAGAGACTCCTGTGTGGATGTTTATGTACTCCATCTTCTTTGTTATTCTATATGGGCTAATCAGGGGACGCCAAAGCTTAGATATTGCCGTCTCTACAGCAGTGATATTTGTATTTGAATTCATAATGTTAAGCGCACTTACTGAGATCAACGTTGGTACTGCGTTAAGGCACCGCTCATTATTGCTAATTCCGGTCATGGTTATCTGGGCATCAAGAAAGAAGTCCCATGAACTTATCTAGATCTAGTTTACTAAGTTCCAGTTTTACGACATGAGGAATACGACTCTAGTGGGATTTCTGGTAACTGCGTTGCTTATGCCCGTATCAGCACAGGCTGCCACTGCTAAAGCAGGAGCGTCTTGCACTAAAATAAAAGCAACTCAAATAGTTGGAAAAAAGAAATTCACCTGCATTAAATCTGGCAAGAAACTGGTTTGGAATAAAGGCGTGGTCATAGCCGCTCCTAAGCCATCACATTCGCCGTCTAAAACTCTTACGCCATCACCAACACCCTTAGCTACTCCGACTCCTTCAGCATCGCCATCTGTAACCGTTTCAGCATCACCAACACCAGTAAATACTCCAACACCTAAACCAACGGCTTCACCTAGCCCTTCACCAACGGCTTCACCTAGCCCTTCGCCAAGCACCTCAGCAACGCCGACTCCAAAAGTCGAGCCAACTACACCACTTCATACCGGCACAATTGATGACCCGCAACCGATCAATACTTTCCTGACTAAAAACGGTATCAAAGTTAAAGTGAACAAAGTTACAGACAAAGTTTCGGAACTAGTCTGTAAAACTGAATTGATTCATGATGGTTGTGACTTTGGTGGCGCAGTAGATGCTGATTCGACTTCTAGATTTGTTGAGATTGTAATAACTGTTGTAAATAACGGAACCGAAACCTGGATACCAGCAATCTTTGGATTATTTAAGGATGACGAGTATTTCGGTGGTGACTTTATTGTCGATGGTGATATCCCAGGCGTTATCGAATTAGAAGTTGGCCAATCAATAACTCTGAATGTATATAGTGCTATTTCTCAAGAAGTTAAACTTAAAGAATGCTTATTCTTTATCTCTGAGAGTAGTGCCGAAGAGGCATTCTTCTTGAAAGTAGATTAACAATTGTCTTTCTTGTTAGAAATCAGAGTCAGACCAAATGCTTCGCGAAACAAGGTTGGTGGCACTGCAGGCGACCCACCTCGTTTAGTTGTTGCGGTTCAAGCACCAGCGGTTGATGGCAAAGCTAACTCTGCAGTTATTAAAGAATTAGCCTTAGCCTTTAATTTGAGAGCCAGAGATTTCACAATCGTTCATGGCGAACTGGCTAGAGATAAGCGGCTGATTGTTACGGGCGATAAAATTGAATTAGCTAAACGATTAGAAGAGTTAAGTGGAGATCCAAAACTTCTTTAACTGAGACCTAATGTGACTAGAGCTAGAATCGAATTGGTGATGTGTAAATTTAAATACACCGTTTTACTTAATATGCAAAAGGAGAGCAAAATATCATGTGTTCTCATATGAATTTTAACTTTGAGGGTATATTTGATGGTACTAAACATTTCATAAAAATTGAAAGGTAGTCTAACTTGAAGAGTTTGATTTTAAAGACAATTCGTAAAGTAGTTTTTCTTATTGCTAAGTTAAATCCTAAACTCCCAGGGATCCTAGAGCTAGATCTTAAGCATATGCAGGGGAAAGGATCAGGCACGGAGAGTTTTTACATCGAAGCAAAAATGGCTCTAGATTTTTTGGCTCTGCGAGGTATAGAGAATCCAATCGTACTTGATGTAGGTGCCAATATTGGAAAATATTCTGAGGCTGTTATTGAGTTGAACCCCAAAGCTCAAATATTTGCATTTGAACCAAGTACAAAAGCACGCACTATGCTTCAAGAGAAATTTATTGGCGATTCCCGTGTAAAAATTTTTCCTTTTGCATTAAGTGATCAGGTTTCGAATGGAACCTTGTGGTCAGACGTGGCAGGAAGTGGCTTGGGATCACTTACTAAACGAAAGCTAGACCATTTCGGAATCG
>CAIXTG010000090.1 GCA_903922325.1 uncultured Actinomycetes bacterium | reverse complement strand
TACTAATTGCATAGTTAACAAGTGCGAATTCAAGCAACGCACCAACGCCAGTTAAATAATAAGAGCGAGAACCTGAAACTTTTGCACCGCGTTCGGTATCAATTGCGCCAAGTAGTTTTCCAAGTTCAACATGATCTTTCGGTTCGAATTCTGAAAATTCGCGCGGGGCGCCAACGTGTTCAATAATTACAAAATCTGCTTCGCCACCAATTGGCGCTGCCGGGTCTAAAACATTTGAAAGTTTAAGCGCTTCGTTATTTGCTTCAGCTTCTATTTCAGCACGCTTGCCATCGGCAGCCTTAACTTTATTTGCTAAATCTTTAGCGTTTTCCAGCAGAGCAGCTTTTTCATCGCCTTTAGCGCTACCAACTGCTTTGGAAAGCGTGTTCTGCTCGGCTCTTAGCGCTTCGAATTCATTAATTGCAGCGCGACGCTTTTCATCAAGCGCTAATACTTGATCAACAATGCCAGCATCTTCGCCACGACCGGTTTGAGAGGCGCGGATTAAGTCAGGGTTCTCGCGTAGTAATTTGATATCAATCATTTACTTTCCTCTCGCGGGTATGAACCTAGGAATCTTATTTCCTCGCAGATCTCGCGTAGGCGAGTTACTGCTTGGCCAACGTTAGCGTCGTTGATATGCCCTTCGGCATCAACAATAAAGTGGTAATCACCCAACTCTTTGCCGGTTGGGCGGCTTTGGATGAAAGTTAAGTTGACGTTACGGGTGGCGAATTCAGTCAAAATTTCTAATAACGCACCTGCGTGGTCGGTACCGATGAAAATTGCCATTGAAGTTCGGTCATGACCGGTGGGTTTAGTTAACTCGCCAGGTTTAGAGACCAGAACGAAGCGTGTAACTGCGCCGTTGTTATCGCCAATGTTTTCAGCGACGATTTCTAAGCCGTAGCGATCTGCTGCAACAGACGATGCAATTGCCGCATCGAACTCACCACGATTTAGCGCTTCGGCCGCAGCAGCAGTTGAATTGGTAGCAACTACTTCGGCATGCGGATAATTAGTAGCAATATAAGTACGACATTGCGCTTCGGCATGTGGGTGGGTAGCAATTCGCTTAATCTCTTTAGTTTCTGGTTTAACCATGAAGGCAAATGAGACTGGCAAAGTAACTTCGCCGGCAATTACAAGTGGGTCGCCCGTTGCTAATTCATCTAACGTGCGAGCAACAACACCTTCAACTGAATTCTCAATTGGTACTAATGCGAATTCAGCTTCATTATTACGAACCGCGTTTAAAGCCGCGGTGACATTGGCATATGGGACAAGTTGATCAGAAGAGCCAGTAATTTTCTTTAACGCCGCTTCGGTAAAGGTCGCTGCCGGACCGAGATAGGCGTATGTGCTCACTGGTTAAGGATACCTGAGCTCACTTACTGCTCGCGCCGGCATATCTGTAATTACAACGTCGACACCGAGCTTTGCACATAGTTTTAGATCAATTACATCATTTACGGTCCAAACAAAAACCCGTTTTCCTTCACTTTGATACTTGGCTACTAATTCAGGGTGATTTCTGATTTCTTCAATACTTGGCGCAACTGATTTCGCTGATGAAAAGCGATTCATGATCGGCGCATTTAGCGTATTTACTAGCGCAACTGTTTCGATACTAGTTTCTAGTTTGACCACTTTTTCGATTGCGAGCCAACTAAAACTTAAGAGTGCAATATCTAAATCTTTAAACGGCTTAATTAGCTCCAAGATTTGGTTCTCTACTTCATTTCCTGATGGCACTGGGTGCTTTGTCTCTAGAGCCAGAGCTTTTTTGTGTTCACTTGCAATCTCAAGGAGTTCGGTTAACAACATTAAGGCCGGATATATCTCTTTCAATTCTGAATAATCAGTGTGAGCTACAACCGCTTTATGGTTAGCCATTCGCAACATATTTGAATCGTGCCAAATAATTACCTGGTTATCTTTGGTTAGCCTTAAGTCGCATTCAAAACCATCGGCACCATCGGCGATTGCCGCCATAAAAGCAGCATGGGTATTTTCAGGATGATCAACTGAAGATCCACGATGCGCATAAATTAGTGGTCTAGGCATTGATCACTCACTTATCAGCGTTAGGCTAAGCCACATGAGCCAACCGGTATTCGCACTTGCTGCGCGTTCGGCTATTGGCCTGCGTCGCTCTGGTAACGAAGATTCTGCAATCACATCTGCAAACTTAATCGCTGTTGCCGACGGAATGGGTGGACACGCTGGCGGCGAAGTGGCATCTGCAATTGCGATTAAAGAATTAACGAAGTTAATCCCAATTTCACAAAGTATTCATATTGATGCCGACTCGATTGAAGATTTATTGGCACAAGCAATGGTAGATATTGATTTAGAGATCGCCCGCGTTGCAAATGAAGATCCAGAACTTCGCGGAATGGGAACTACATTGACCGCGTTGTTGTTGCATGAAGATCGCATTGCGCTCATGCATATTGGTGACTCGCGTGCATATCGTTTACGCGATGGTGAGTTAGAACAATTGAGTCTTGATCACACAGTGTTGCAAGAGTTAATTGACCAAGGAAAGTTAACAATCGCCGAAGCTAATGATCATCCGCAGCGTTCATTGCTCACTCAAGTACTAATGGGTTCTGGAAACCTTGACCCGGTATTAGTGGTTTATGAACGTAAAGCCGGCGATCGTTACTTACTTTGTAGCGATGGGCTAAGTAGCGTGCTTTCAAATAAGGAAATTAAGTCGCTTTTGAAGAAAAATAAGCGCGAAGATGCTGTTGCCGCATTAGTAGATGCCACTTATGTAAACGATGCACCCGATAACGTCACAGTTATTGTCGCCGACATCGCCACAGATTTAACGGTTGAGACAGAGTTACACGGGGCTAGCAAATGAGCCAATTATTAGGTGGTCGCTACCGGCTTGGCGACATGATCGGTACTGGCGGAATGGCTGATGTTTTCGAAGCACAAGATGAACGGTTGTCGCGAAAAGTTGCAGTAAAAATTCTGCGTTCTGATTTAGCTAAAGATCCTTCATTTGTAACGAGATTCCGTAAAGAAGCACTGGCTGCTGCAGGTTTAAACCATCCAGGAATTGTTGCCGTTTATGACTCTGGCGAAGATCCTGCTCCTTATATTGTGATGGAGTTAGTTTCTGGAAAAACTTTGCGCGAGATTATTCGCGCTGGTGAGCGCTTACCGCTTGATCGCGCATTAGAAATTGGCGAAGGTATTTTGGCGGCGTTGGATTACTCGCATGAACGCGGCATTGTGCATCGAGATATTAAGCCAGCAAACGTAATGATCACCGACAAAGGTGATGTCAAGGTTATGGATTTCGGAATTGCGCGGGCACTCGATGATTTAGCCGCAACACTTACTAATACCTGGAACGTGGTCGGAACTGCACAATATCTTTCACCTGAACAAGCAGTTGGTGAAGTTGCAGATGCCCGCAGTGATATTTATTCAACCGGTTGTTTGTTATATGAAGTAATGACTGGGCAGCCGCCATTTACTGGTGACACACCGGTGTCGATTGCATACCAACATGTATCTGGCGAATTTCCTTTACCAAGTTCGGTTTTGCCTGGTTTGCCTGAAGGTGTCGATGTAATGCTTTCGGTTGCGTTAGCTAAGCGCCCGGTAGATCGTTATCAAAGCGCTGGGTTAATGCTTGATGATTTATTCCGTATTCATGGCGGTCAAGTAGTAAAAGCTAAAATCGCTCGCAAGCCGATCACTCGTAAAGCTTTAGTAATTGGTTTGATTGGCGTGCTAATAGTTAGCGGAGCAGCTCTCTTTGGTTTGAATTTATCGAATACTGGAACCACGAGCGGTCCTTCTAATTCTGTGCCAAATGTAATTGGTTTAACTGAAGCCGAAGCAAAAGCGCAGCTTGGTGATTATGTGGTTACTGTGCAACGCGCACATGATCCACAGATTCCAGTTGATCGAGTTTCCAATCAGATTCCAGTTGCATCTGCCCAAGCTAAGAAGGGCTCAGCAGTAGTTCTGACGATCTCTGATGGGCCGGGTGACGCACTTGTACCTGACGGGTTAATTGGGTTATCACTTGGCGATGCCCGCGCAGTGCTTACCTCGGTTGGTTTAGTTGTAGCTCGAACTGAAGTTTCACCTTCGGATAAACCACAAGGAACGGTTTTGGCAGTTACTCCAGAGATGGGTTCAACCGTTACCGCTGGCACTGGTGTGGTTTTAACGATCGCAAATGGTGAAGTAGAAATCCCTAACTTAATTGGGGTCGAAGCGATTCAAGCACGTGCAATTTTGATTAATTCAAATTTCTTGATTAAAGAGTTTAATGATTATGACCCTGCACAAGCTATTGGGGTAGTGATTCGTCAATTCCCAGAAGCTGGTGCAACTCGCACGATTGGTGAGTCAGTAACAATTACAATTAATAAAGCGCCCTAAGAAATTGTTGAATTAGCCGCGGGTACCAATAACTGGTGATAAACCAACTGCTTTAGTTTGTGCATTTTTATCGCCACATTCAGTTAACCAATTAGCTAACATCGCATGACCGTGTTCAGTTAAAACAGATTCTGGGTGGAACTGCACACCTTCAATTGGAAGCGACTTGTGCCGAACAGACATCACGATGCCACCTTCAGTTTCACCAGTAATTTGTAATTCATCTGGCACAGTTGCGCGTTCAATGGCTAGTGAGTGATAACGAGTTGCCGTAAACGGTGAAGGTAAATTCGCGAACACGCCTTCGCGATTATGAATTATTTCCGAAGTTTTTCCGTGCATTAATTCGGGTGCGCGCGAAACGGTCGCACCGAATGCAACACCAATTGCTTGATGTCCTAAACAAACTCCAAATAACGGAATCTTTTTCTCGGCGCAGAATTTGATCATTGGAATACTTATGCCGGCCAACTCGGGAGTTCCGGGTCCTGGTGAAATTAAAACGCCGTCGTAACCGGTGGCCGCTTCAACTGAAATTTCATCATTTCTAACAACGGTCGTTTCGGCGCCAAGTTGGCCTAAGTACTGCACCAAGTTAAAAACAAAAGAGTCGTAGTTATCTACGACAAGAATCTTGGTGGGCTGGCTGCTCATGGAGCAATTCTGGCCTACTCACAGCGTCGACGCGGTTGATATTTTGCGCCGCCCTGTTACCCTTGGCGACATGCCTAAGTCCAAATTGCGTAAGAAAGTTCAAGAGCAGCATGCTCATGTTCAAGAAGTCGTTGACCATGCTCCACACGGCCCGCTTGAGAGCCCAAAATGGCTAGCTCCAACCATGGTTGGCTCATTCTTGGTCGGTCTTTTCTGGATTGTGACTTTCTATGTAAGCCAAACTCAGTACCCAATTCCTAATATTGGCGCCTGGAATATGTTGGTCGGCTTCGCGTTTATCGCTTTTGGCTTCTCGCTAGCCACCAAATGGCGCTAGTTTTATTAAAGAGCTGGGCAATTAAAGCGCTGGTTTCACTTTTCTAACTAGTTATCCACAAAGATCTCCACAGATGTGGAGAATTACAGCCATGTAATTAGGTCGGAAATTCAGTTAGAAATCAGCGGCGGCGAACCAGTATTAATTGGGCAGCTAACGCCCCGCCAAGTAGGCCGCCCAGGTGTGCCCGCCAGTCGACGCCACCTAGAACAAATCCGAGTACGAAGTTCAGGCCAATGATTATGGCGATTTCACGAACGTTGGCCCCAATAGTTTTTCCGACAATTAAGAAAGCGCCAAATAAACCAAAGACCGCACCTGATGCACCGACCGATGCATGGTTAGAGGTATTTAAAAATACTGAAGCAAGCGAGCCGGTTAAGAGTGAAACCGTAAAAACAATTAGGAATTTATTTCTGCCGAAAGCGTATTCAATTGGAGTGCCAAGTAAATAAAGTGAATACATATTAAATCCAAGATGCATTAACCCGCCATGAGTTAGTGCAACTGTAATTAGTCGATACCACTCGTTGGTGTATTGCAAATAATCTCTACCGGGTAACAGTAATTGCAGTTGCAAATCAGGCAGCAATTGTTGCGCTAAATAAGCAGCACAAATAATTAAAATTAACGCATTTGTTGCAGTGCGTTTGTTTAACACAGTCTTTATTCGGTGACGGTTATTGAATTAATTTTAATTGGTGTGGTTGGGCGAGTTTGCACAGTAGGAGTAATGCTTATTGCCATCACAACCGCTTGGCTGGCAGCATCTTTAACTTCACCAAAGATGGTGTGTTTGCGGTTTAGATGAGGTGTATCTCTAACTGTGATAAAAAATTGTGAACCGTTGGTATTGGGGCCAGAGTTAGCCATTGCAAGAATGTAGGGACGATCAAAAATCAAATCGCCAGAGAATTCGTCAGCAAATCTATAACCTGGGCCGCCAGTGCCGTTACCTTGTGGGTCGCCACCTTGAATCATGAAATCCGCCATGACGCGGTGAAAAACTGTGCCGTCGTAAAGATTGGCAGTTGATTTTTCGCCAGTGCGTGGGTCAACCCATTCGCGTGCACCTGTTGCAAGTTCAACAAAGTTGGCAACTGTCTTTGGTGCGTGGTTAGGAAAAAGTTCAACAATGATGTCGCCCATAGTTGTGTGCAGTGTCGCTGTTGTCATTTTATTTTTCCTTTTCAGTTTTTATAAATGGGTGCGTAAAAGTGTTAC
>CAIXTG010000089.1 GCA_903922325.1 uncultured Actinomycetes bacterium | reverse complement strand
TAAACCGAAGTGGCATTGTCACAGCGCTAACGCTGATGATCGATGGCATGAGCGCCGATGCAGCCATTGACACTTTGCGCCAGAAACGATCGACTTACGCATTGTGTAATGGTGATTTCGAGCATTGGTTGTTAACCGATGCTGCAGAAGTAATCAACAACTATCAGATTAGAAAGAGTGCCTAACTATGGAAATGCTAAACAACCAATTGCTAGAAAATCTCAAAGTCTTCAGCCCAGAGTTTTTAGCAGATGCGATGAAAACAGCTTTAGCCGGAACGCCAGAAGATAATCTGGCCTACTTGTTTGCAACAGGCAAGAATGAATTGTATTTAAGAGACTTATTGGCAGTTCACCTTCACAACACTTTGGACCTCGTCGATGATGATTTTGTTGGCCGAGAGTGGCGAAAGCACGACTTATCCATAAACTCCGGGAATTCTCCCATGGTTCTGATTGAGGGAAAGTCCTACATTCATTATGACGCCGCAAATGACACACATCTCGAAGGTGGCAAAAACACAATTAAGCATGACCTAGAAAAAGACTTAGCTAAATGTGAATTGACTCGAAGTAAATCTAAAGGTGATGCCAAGATCTTCTTTACCGCAATTCTTTTTACGGTTGAAGTGATAAGCCCAAGGAGTTTTCGCTATAAGAACCTGACATACGGTCAGTACCATCGTCAGGGTATAAAGAAGTTTGGCAGCCTTACAGCGCTACGCGAAAAAGGCAACTCTAATTTGACACGATTACTTTCACGTTATGGAAAGACAACTTCTGCACAGCTACAAGTAGGCCAGTATCGTGGCCTATCTGTTGTTGCAGATTTCCACGTTTTACAAATCAACTAAGGAGACACCGCAAAAACACATACAAACACAACGGTATTGGTTCATAGTGACCAATACGCAAACTGGATCTTTGATCCATCACATCCAACGCAAGGGCGTCGCTTCATTAACGCTCACGCACAGTTCAAAACGCAAATGGCTGAATCTGGCCAAGAAGTTATCGAAATCGCACCAAGACCGGCCACAACAGAAGAGCTAAGCCGAGTTCATGCACTCGACTACATCAACGAAGTCTTGATTGATCACCGAACCAGCCAATGGGCGGGGGATCGCGCTGATCTCGCCGAACTCTCTGCCCTCTTTGCAGGCGGCACACTAACGGCGCTTCAAGCACTCCTTGATGGCACAACCAAAACAGCAATTCACTTCCCAGGTGCCAAGCATCATGCGCAATATGACCACTCATCAGGGTTCTGTATTTTCGCTGACTTGGCACTTGCTGCTGACATCGCAACTAAAGATCATGGTCTCAAAGTCGCGATCTTAGATATCGATGCTCATCATGGAGATGGCACTGAAAACCTAACTGCAGATAATCCAATGGTGCTGACCTATTCAGTACACGAGAAAGGAATCTTCCCTGGAACCGGTAACGAAAGTCAGCCTGAAAAGCTCATCTTTAACGCTCCATTGGTTACTAAGAAAACCGGATCAGACCTTGGTAAAGGTGACGATGCACTTATCCATGCAGTCTCGGACTTCATTCACAAAACCATCGAGTTCAAACCCGACATCATTTTCATCGCATGTGGTGCAGATGCTCACCGTGAAGATCCACTTAGTTCACTTGAGTACTCCGTTGCCGGATACCGCCAAGTCGCTCAGTTAATTCGCGAGCACTACAGCGATACACCTATCTTGATGGGTGGAGCCGGGGGATACTTGCCAGATACAAAAACACCTGAGGTATGGGCGGGGTTTGCTGCGGAGGTGATTAACTCAAAATAATATTTGTTTTTCTAATTCTTTCTACCCGATACTGCGGAAGCAAACTACTTGCATATTGTTCCCGTTACAATTCCCTTTGCATTTCGCACAACCGAACAAGTCGTTCCTGCTTTTGGTTTTTCAATTGTTCCGGTCTTAATTCCTTGACTATCTCGAACGGTAGAAGAACCATTGCCATTTGGAGTTATTGTCCCAGTCTTAACACCCTGTTGATTTCGAATAGTCACCGTTGGCTGCGGAGTCGGCTTGGCAACAACTGTCGGCTTAGTCGGAACTGTCGGCTTGACGGTAGACGCACCATTTGCAGTAGAAATTGATGCAACTACAAGCATCGATACCAATGAGCCTATTTTAATTTTCATAGCTTAACTATAGGCAATCTGGAAGTTGAGTCAATGATTTTGACCTAATTACGTTTCATTATTAATCCAGACAAGCCAATGGCATGGCATCCCTTAATATTTAAGTATTCTTTTTGTAAGGTCTCTAGATACTTTGGCTAGTTGAACAATTCTTTGGCTATGAAGCGCGCATCAATCTGCTTGGCATTGGTTGCAGAATTGCTGCCCAAGCCGTGCCCTGAGCTCCATCCTTCTTACTAACTTCGCACCAAACCGTCACTGTCGATTCAGATGCTTTCTCCACTAAGTCAAGAACACTGCGCGGCTGCACATACCCATCAAGTTTGGGATCTTGCGCCGCAAATTGACCTGCCGGAGCCCACGCCAACATGAAGGCACCTAACGCAAATGGAGTCGCAATAATGGCCAAAGCCGCCACAAACTTATTTGAATCTGTGTTTCTCATAGTAGGAATCTAGGGGAGAGGGGCGACAAAAGGGTCTAGCCCGACACTTATCTTTGTCGTCGGGTAACCCTAGGATTCGTCAATGGCGCAAATCGAGGGCTCACTTTCAGTGTTGGTGCCTAAAGGCGGCCTGAATGAGTTTTAGTATTGATGAAGAATCTGAAACACTTTTTTTAGATTTCGTAAAAGAAAACATCGTAGCCAAAAAGAATGATCTTGCTGGTGGCATAAAAAATCCTGCTGGAATGACACCACATTCATCAGGTGCTATTCGGCGATTGCATGAGAATCATCTGAGTAATGGCCTTCCTGATCTCAATAGCCCTTATTTTATGCGGGTTGATTTGGCTGATGGCAAAACTTATTACTATGGACTACTGAGTTTAACTGAACCATTTGAAAGACTTGAAATACCAATTTCACATGCAAATGTAAGAGCAACCTCCGATCCATTCTTGATAATTAGCGACGAGAAGGACGAAGTAGGCTATACGGCGCTGAGATTAGATGAGTTAGATGATCTTGTAGCAAGAACTCGCTTTATCATTAGAAATGGCCAGATCAAAGAGTTAAGAACAGAAGACTCTGGCAAAGATATTAAACCTAATGGAGTAATCGCTCCTGAATTTGTAGAAGAAGCGATAACTGAAAAAAGACAGAAGTATTTAGTTCCAATTCAAGGAACATTGCAACCGGATCAATTCAAGATTTCCCGTGAGCGAGTTGATTACACACTAGCTATCCAAGGTCCGCCTGGAAGTGGCAAGACAGTGGTGTTACTTGAACGTCTTTCAAGAGTCGCTTTCGCAAATCCCGAGATTAGATCAAAAGGAATGCTCTTTATAGGACCAAATTTAATTTTCCTTGATTACATAAGCCAAGTGCTGCCTGCCAAAGGAAAAACTGATATTGAGCTCGCAACTTTCGAGAAACTAGTTAATTGGAAACCGACGTACCTAAAGGAATCTGAAGAAGCAAAATTGATCAAGGGTGACTCGGACATTGCAAAAGTCCTCGAAAAGGCAGTTTTACAATCATTCAGAGTCCTCGATAAGACCGCATGTATCACTATTCAAAAGATAACAATTGAATTTACCCCCATGGACTCAATAGTAGTTCTCAATAAACTTGATATCTCAGAAGATACTTTTCCAGCCAAGCGTGGGATGGCTGAAAAATACGTTCGAGATCTTCTATTCGAGAAATTCATGGCTAGATGGCACGACCAATTCGGAACCGAGAAAAATCCGAAATTTGATCTAGTAAAACTAATTGCTGAAACAAAAGAATACAAGTCAATTGTAAATAGGATCGCTCCAAATCTGAAGCCTCTGGCTGTGCTGAATAAGCTAAAAACGGTCCCGTCCTATTTTTATAGTTTAGCTAAAGAAGTTCTCTCTGATGAGCAAATTGATCTTTGGGTTAGTAATGCAAATACTCCGACACAGAAAATATCAGTGAGTGACTTGCCGCTACTTGATTATCTTGAGCACTTAATCTCTGCCTCGCAGAGAAAATGGGGTCACATCGCAATTGATGAAACTCAGGATCTAACACCAATGCAACTTCGTAGTATCGGCCTTAGATTTGGACCCGAAACTACTGCAAGTTTGACTGGCGACCTTGCGCAAGCAACTGGGCTTTTTTGGTATGAAAATTGGCAAGACATCCTTGAACAATTCAACATTGAGATGAAGTCTAAAATCACGGAACTAACTCGGAGCTATCGTGTCCCAACTGAAATTTTGAATTTTGCTAATCAATTCTTAGAAAGTTCAGGAATAAGCGTTTCTTCAGCAGTCCCATTTTTGGATGTCGCAGATTCTCTAGAGAAGGTAATTCTCAAAGAGAGCGAGAATTTCAAGGTTGCAGCAATCAAGATAATAGAGAAGCATCTTGCAGCAGACCTGAGTGTCTTGGTAATTGCGAGTGAGACTATGAAAAAGGAAATTTTAGCGGCACCAATAAATGTACCTAAAGATAGTTTGTTCCGAATTATGGGGCCTGATGAAATCAAAGGGCTCGAGTCTGATGCAGTAGTAATCATTGACCCAATTGAAATGATGTTTGAAAGATATGATGGCGATTCTATGGAGCATATTTCGCGACGTCTTTATGTAATGTGTACTCGCTCGACTAAGAAATTGACCCTTATTGGTGAAAGCGAGTGGGATTTAGATAACCTATTAATTGGAATTGTTTCGAAATCTTGGGGCGACCAATGAGATTTTTCCAAAAAATATGGGAAAAGGATGACAAAAGGGACTTCACTTACTAAGTTAAGACTCAATAATCTCAAGAATCGAGGGTAGACCAATGAGGCTTGCGCTTCCAGATCTCCAGCATGAAGAGCAGGTACATCAAACTGGCATAGCATTGATAAACCTTTTCGGCGCCGATTTTTTCAAATTTATCGATTCCGAACTTGAGAAAAGCGATGGCAAAGATTGGTTGACTACTTATCGGAAGTCAAATTTAGTTTACGCAAATTATAATTTTATTGATCCGTCGAATTTACTCAAAGAATTATTGCGGGTTAGTACTTCGCCACTTAGGAAGCCCATAC
>CAIXTG010000088.1 GCA_903922325.1 uncultured Actinomycetes bacterium | reverse complement strand
CTTTTTTGCCGCCTAGCGCATCAATAACTTTCTTTTGATCACTCATGACTAAGCCAATCCAGTTGAGCCGAAGCCACCATCAGAACGACCTGAACCAGGCAATTCTTCGACTTCAACAAAATCTGCATGTTCGACTTTTTGAAAAACTAATTGGGCGATGCGATCACCACGTTTAAACGAAATAGCTTCGCGCGGATCAAGGTTTATTAGAATTATTTGCAGTTCACCGCGGAAACCAGCATCAATGGTGCCTGGCGTATTGACCATAGAAACACCATGCTTAATCGCTAAACCAGAACGTGGGTGTGCAAAAGCGGCATAACCATTAGGAAGTGCAATAGCGATTCCAGTTGGGGCAAGAGCGCGCTCTCCTGGCTCTAGCGTTAAATCAATTCGAGTTACAACATCAGCGCCGGCATCACCACCTTTGGAATATTTAGGTAGTGGCACACCTGGATCAAGGCGCTTGATTAATACTTGCAAATCACTCATGGATTAATTTCAAACTCTGGATCAACAAAAGCTAATAGTTCAGGATTCTTCGCGACTTCCTTTAAGAAACCTTCTGGTGCTTTAGTTAAAAAGTGAGACATGGGCACGATTACAAATAGCGCGGCAGCTCGAACTGCAATCTCGCCATCTGGTGAACCTAAGCGGCCAACAGCTGCTGAATAAACTTTACGATTAACTTGGCCAGTAATTTCAGCGGTTATATAAAGCGTCGTGCCTAGCGGAACTGGCCGAATGAAATCAGTCTCTAACCGGGCAGTTACTGCTGGTGAACGTAATAACCACATCAACTTTCCTAGTGCTTCATCGAAAGCTAATGAGAGTAACCCGCCATGAGCCAGACCTGGTGCACCTTGATGATTCTCGGTAACTGTAAATTCTGCTGTGATCGTTGCACCTTCGCCAACGTGAGCGACTAAATGCAAGCCAGTCGGGTGTAACTCACCGCACCCAAAACAATGGCCATAATGCGATGGCACTTTGGTACCGGTCGCAGGGGCAAGTGGATGACGCTCGGGAATTACAGATCCTTCAGGCGGTGTGGTGCTGGCAACGCGACTCATGTCATAAGGCTACTTTATTTATTTCACGATAGCGTGGTCTTATGAGATTTAGAGAAGTGATTCGCGCGCCATTTTGGCTCTTAGCCTTTGTTTACTTTCTCTTTATGTCGTTAGTCGTTGCAGTTTGGGCCGCAGTCGGAAACCAACCTGCGTTAATTACTTGGGTTGTAAGCACCATTCTGATCGTGCTGATTGCGTTAAAGACCACGCTAGTAATTGAGGTTGATGAAAATGAATTGAGAGCAGGCCCTGCTCATATCGAACTTAAATTCCTTGGCCAGAGCTCAGCACTTGATAGCAAGGAAATGGGCCGACTTCGCACTCGCGATGCCGACCCAGCTTCTTTTCTAATCTTTAGATTTTGGCGATCAACCGGAGTGAAAGTTGAAATTAACGATCCTCGCGATCAAACTCCGTATTGGTTAATCACTTCGAAAAGAAATAACGAACTTTCCGAAATTCTTAACGGTTAAGCGCATTCCTTACAAACTGCAGTAGCGCCTTCGCCTTTTGCTAATTGGGTACTGTGATGTACCAAGAAACAACGTGAGCAAGTGAATTCATCAACTTGCTTTGGAACTACGCGAACAGAAAGCTCTTCACCAGATAAGTCAGCACCTGGTAGCTCAAGGCTCTCAGCAGCTTCGGCTTCATCGACATCAATCTGACCGGATTGAGCATCGACGCGTTGCGCCTTTAACTCCTCAAGCGATTCTTCATGTAACTCTTCATCGGTTTTTCTGGGGGTGTCATAATCGGTTGCCATTGCTCTCACCTTCTTTCCAAACTAAGTCGAAGCCAAATTAATGGCAAACGCTGCTGGAAATACCCAGCGGGCGCATAGTGGCGCATTACTGCCTGGTTTAACTAATTGAACGCTCGGCGTGTCGGAAATATTCCCGTCACATGAGTGCTGTCTGAGTAGTTACCGAACGATTTCTTCGATCTCTTTGGCTAATCCCCCATCAACGCGTGCATGCAGCGAGGTTCCTTCCGGCAGATACTCCTCGCGCAAAATTTCGCCACGTTCGTGAATCGCACTCACTAGATCGCCACGGTCATAAGGGATCACAGTATTGATTTCAATTTTAGGTCTAGGCAATGAACTTTCAATTGCGTGAACTAAACCTTCAATTCCAAATCCGGTGCGAACTGAGAAGGCGTAGCTATTTGGTTCAGTACGCAGAATTTGCATGACCATATCTGGGTCAGCGATATCGACTTTATTAATCGCAATAATCTCAGGAATATCACCGCCGCCAATTTCGGTAATCACTTCGCGTACCGCTCTGATCTGTTCAAACGGATCTGAATGCGAGCCATCAACAACATGGACGATTAAATCTGAACCAGATACTTCTTCTAGCGTTGATTTAAAAGCATCGATTAATTGATGCGGTAGATGTCGAACGAAACCTACGGTGTCAGATAAAGTGTAAATCCGACCATCTTCAGTTTGTGCTTTTCTTACGGTTGGATCAAGAGTTGCAAATAGAGCATTCTCAACTAAGACACCCGCATTGGTTAACTTATTTAAAAGTGAGGACTTACCTGCGTTGGTATAGCCCGCAATTGCTACTGATGGAATGTTATTGCGCCGACGCTCTTGTCGCTTAGTATCGCGAGCAACTTTCATTTCGGCGATCTCGCGACGTAACTTCGCCATCTTGTCGCGAATACGGCGGCGATCAGTTTCAATCTTAGTTTCACCAGGGCCGCGACCGCCGATACCAGCACCACCTGCTGCGCGACCACCAACTTGGCGTGAAAGTGATTCACCCCAACCACGCAAGCGCGGTAATAGATATGAAATCTGTGCCAGCTCTACTTGCGCCTTGCCTTCTTTGCTTTTCGCATGTTGGGCGAAAATATCTAGAATTAAAGCAGTGCGATCAATTACCTTTACTTTAATCTTCTCTTCTAACTGACGAAGTTGCGATGGTGAAAGTTCGCCATCGCAAATGACAGTATCTGCCCCAGTTGCAACAACTACTTGTCGAAGTTCAACCACTTTTCCAGAACCAATATAAGTAGCTGGGTCCGGTTTATCGCGGCGCTGAATTAAACCTTCCATAACTTCTGACCCTGCTGTCTCGGCAAGTGCTTTCAACTCGGCGAGGGAATTCTCAGCCATCGTTGAATTACCTTCAGTCCAGACGCCAACTAAGACAACCTTTTCTAACTGGAGCTCGCGATACTCTGCTTCAGAAATATCTTGCAGCTGAGTGGAGAAACCTTTAACGCGACGTAGTGCATTTCGCTCTACTAGATCGGGTTGAATACTCTCGGCGTAATCATCACTATCAGCAGCATCGAATTCGGCAGCAACTCTCGCACTTTCGGCAAGCAGTGCTTCAAAATCATCGCTGTTGTCTGGTTGATCACTCACAATTAAACAATAGAGCAATAAGGACTAAACTGCCTATTATGCGGGTTATCAATCAAGAACAGTTAAAAGCGATACTTTCTAATTACACCAATAACCCACGAATTATCGCCTCTGGCAACTTTGCAGCGCCTAAAGTCCTGCTAGCTGCAGCAGATGAAGTAATTCCAGAATTTAAATTACATATGCTAAATGCGCACGATGGAATTCCTGATCGTGAAGGTATTACCTATGAAACCGCATTCGTGGGCCCTGCTATGCGCAGACATCCTCGGCTCAATTATTTCCCAGCTCGCCTAAGCATGCTGCCGGTAATCATCAGAGAACATTTGCGTCCGGATATCGTTTTTTTGCACACTTCTGCCCCTCGATTCGACACAGTTAGTTTGGGTATCGAAGTGAATGTCTTACCAATGGCAATTGAAACGGCACAAGCGCATGGTGGCTTAGTAATTGCCCAAGCAAACAAACAAATGCCTTATACCTATGGCGATGCGCAAATCTATGAGAGCGAAATTGATTACCTGGTTGAAGTTGATGAACCACTTTTACATAAAGAGCAGATTCCAATTTCCGATACCGCACAAGAGATTGGCAATCGAATTGCTGCTCTCATTAGCAATAACTCAACTCTTCAATTAGGAATCGGAGCGGTACCTGATGCGGTGCTCTCCTGCCTCAAAGATCGCAGCGGAATGCGAATCTGGACCGAAATGTTTAGTGATGGCGTTCTTGAACTATTTAAATCAGGCGTACTGGATAAAGAAGTATTGCTTACAGCTTCATTTCTCTTCGGAAGTCCAGAACTGTATGACTGGGTAAATCTAAATAGGTTGGTTCGCATGCGCCGAACTGAACGCACAAATGATCCGAGCCAAATTGCACGTCAGGCACGCATGACAAGTATCAATGCGGCGCTAGAAATTGACCTTTTCGATCAGGCAAATGCCAGCCATGTGCGTGGTCAGATTTATTCTGGATTTGGCGGTTCGACTGACTTTATTGTTGGCGCTCTGCACTCTCGCGGCGGCGCGTCCTTTATGGCACTTCCCTCATGGCATCCAAAAGCAAATGTCTCAACCATTGTTCCCAATATTGGCTCAAACATCACAAGTTTTCAGCACTCTTACGTTGTTACCGAACAAGGAGTTGCCTCTTGTTTCGGAAAATCACAGAATGAGCAAGCTACTAACTTGATTGAAAAGGCCGCTCATCCGAATGCCAAAGAAGCTCTACGTGAAAGCGCGCGAGAGCTAAATCTTCTAAAGTAAATACCTACTAATGTCGTGATCAGCAATTAGAACTGCTGGCCCAATTAACGTTGCATTGCTATGTCCATCAATATCAACTTCTAACCGGCCACCTGGAGGATTAACGATCCACTTAGTAGGGAGCTTCGCTTTCGTGTGAAGAGTCGCAGCAAGTGCAACTGCGCAAACACCAGTACCGCAAGATCTAGTCTCACGGCTGCCGCGTTCAAACACTCGCATTTTCACTTCGCGCTCACCAGTGATCTCAACAAATTCAACGTTTACGCCTTCGGGGTAAGCTTCCTTAGGGCGTACAACTGGTGCATCAGCAAGTGCGCCTACTTCGCTCAAATCATCGACAAAAACCACTGCATGCGGATTACCAACACTGATGTGATACCCATTCCAGACTTTTCCATTTGTGGCTGCTGAAATCTCTTCGTCTTCATCGGTTACTTGACCCATGTTCACTGAAATATCGCCGGTAGCCGGAACTCGCAAGTGCTTAACGCCATCGCGAGTATCAATTGCAAAGATACCTTCAGGTTGATGACCACGTTCAACTAGATACTTTGCGGTCACGCGAATGCCGTTTCCACACATTTCAGCTAGCGAGCCATCGGCGTTGCGGTAATCCATAAACCAGCGCTCATTCTTCTTACCTATTCGAATTAAGCCATCGGCGCCAATTCCAGTCTCACGATTGCAAATAGCGGCAGTCTGCGCTGTTGTAATGGATGCTTTATTTTCAGGGTCAAAAACTAGTACGAAGTCGTTTTCAGTACCGTGGCCATAAGTTGCAATCATGATTTAACTATTCTATTTCCTGCAAGATTATTTCGAGTCGAGGCTGGATCGGTGAAATCCATTTAATTCGAGCATCTCGTGAGAACCAAGTTTCTTGCCGTCTGGCGTACTGCCTAGTTGCCCGCTTAGTTTCTTCAATCGCAGCTTCAAGGGTTAGATCACCTCGGCGCATTGCAATGACTTGGGCATAGCCAAGTGCTAATTGAGCCGTGCGTGCCGAAGTTATTCCGGCCGCAATACAACTATCGACTTCATCAACTAGGCCCGCGGCATACATTCGATCTACGCGATCACTAATTCGCTCACCGAGTGCTTCGCGATCCATGACTAATCCAAACTGTCTAGCGGCTGGATAAAGTTCAGAATCTTTGCGAGGCAAGTTCGCAGTGAAAGGTTTGCCGGTGATTTCGATAACTTCAAGTGCTCGAACTATGCGGCGGGTATTTGCGCGATCAATTGCCAGGGCTGCCGCCGGATCAAGTTTTTCTAGTCGTTCGAATAAGACATGTGCGCCAAGTTCTAATACTTCTTGCTCAAGTGCTTCACGAACTGCCGGGTTGGTATCTGGAAAATTAAGCTCATCAAGAATTGCTTTGATGTAAAGCCCAGTTCCGCCCACAATTACTACTGATTTTCCACGACTCTGAATTTCTGAGATTTTCGCTCGAGCCTGACTTTGATACCAAGCCACATTGGCATCTTCAGTTACTTCAAGAACATCGAGCAGGTGATGCGGTATCCCTTGACGTTCTTCG
>CAIXTG010000087.1 GCA_903922325.1 uncultured Actinomycetes bacterium | reverse complement strand
GTTAAGACGCAAGCCGAGATCGAACGAATTACCGCAGCTCTTGCTGCATTGCCATCTGCATGAGCATGACCCCTGAGGAAAAGATTCGCATTGATGCGATCGAAGCAGCGCTACTTGCTCGCTGGCCCGAAACTCGTATTGCGCCAACCCTAGAAAGAATTTCAGCGCTAACCGATATTCTCGGTTCGCCACAATTAACTTATCCAACAATTCATGTTGGCGGCACAAACGGCAAAACTAGTACTTCGCGAATGATTGATTCGATGTTATTTGAAATGGGTTTGCGCACTGGTCGTTTTACTAGCCCGCACTTGGAAAGTTATTTAGAACGAATAAGTATTAATGGTCAACCAATAAGTGCAGCTGAATTAATTTTCTCGTACAACGATATTTCGCCTTACCTTGATTTAATGGATAGTAAGTTTGAAAATCCAATTTCATTCTTTGAAGCAATTACAGCGCTAGCATTTGCCGCATTTGCCGAACACCCAATTGATGTTGGTGTGATTGAAGTCGGTATGGGTGGCGAATGGGATGCCACCAATGTGGTTCAAGCTGGGGTCTCCGTAATAACGCCGATCGGGCTCGATCACATGGAATATCTGGGAAATACGCTGACTGAAATTGCTAAAACTAAAGGTGGAATTCTAAAAACCGGCGGTTTCGGTGTGCTTGCTCAACAAGAACCCGAAGCAGCTATTGAGTTACTGCGCCGGGCAGCTGAAGTTGGTATTGATGTGGCTCGCGAAGGCGTTGAGTACTCACTTGCTAGTCGCGCCGTGGCTGTTGGCGGCCAATTAATCTCAATTAGTGGCCTAAACGAGTCATTCGATGACATTTTCTTACCCCTTCACGGCAAGCACCAGGCCGCTAATGCCGCAACAGCACTCGTAGCGGTTGAGGCTTTCTTTGGCGACACCGCACTTGATCATGACGCAGTTCGTGCCGGTTTTGCAGCCGTTACTTCACCTGGTCGTTGCGAAGTAGTTCATCGCGACCCAACTATTTTGCTTGATGCTGCACATAATCCGCATGGTGCAAAAGCTCTAGCTGAGACAATTTCTAATGAATTTACCTTCGATGAAGTAATTGGCGTGGTTGCTTCATTTGGTGATAAAGATGTTCGCGGAATTTTGCTCGAACTAGAACCAATTATGAATGAAATTATCGTTACTACTAATTCATCACCACGTGCCATGAAACTTTCTGATTTAGAAAAATTGGCAAATGAAATATTTGGCAAGGATCGAGTAACTGCAATTGAAACTTTAAGTGCGGCAATTGATCAAGCAATTAAAGATGCTAAGCGACCACTTAGCGATGACTCGGTCGGCGTATTGATTACTGGTTCAGTGATCACAGTTGGTGAGTCGCGAACCATAATTAACGGAAAGTACAAAAAGTAAATGCGGGTATTAGCTTCAGCAGTTTTAGTTATGGAATCTTTTTCAATCGGCTTTGCACTTTTGATCGCCATGAAAGATGTAAACGGGGCACCGATCATTTACGGCGCCGCAATCGCGATTGCCTTACTGCTGGCCCCTGGGTTACTAAAGCGCAGAGTTGGCTGGGTACTGGGCTGGCTACTGCAGGCAGCCATGCTCGGATTCGGCTTAGTGGTCAATTCGTTCCTGATAATTGGCCTGATTTTTGCGGGGTTATGGATTGCGGCGATTTTGGTCGGCCGCAAGGGCGAGGCGGCTAGGGCTGCTTTGCTGGCTTCACGAACTCCGGAAGCCTAATAGACTCACCCCCGTGAGCATCGAACAAACTCTGATCCTGGTCAAGCCCGATGGCGTGCGTCGCGCCCTAGTTGGCGAAGTAATTTCGCGTATCGAAGCTAAGGGATATCAAATTACTGCGCTAAAAATGTTGCAAGCAGATCGCGCACTTCTTGAACAACACTATGCCGAACATCAAGGCAAACCATTTTTCGAACCGCTAGTTGAATTTATGTTATCTGGACCAATCGTTGCAATGGTTGCCGAAGGTAATCGCGTCATCGAAGGTTTCCGATCACTCGCTGGCGTAACAGATCCAACAGTTGCAGCGCCCGGAACAATTCGCGGTGATTTAGCACGCGATGCCGGAACAAAAGTTGTCCAAAATATTGTGCACGGATCTGATTCACCTGAATCAGCTGCGCGCGAAATAAATATTTTCTTTGGTAACGGGGGGAAGTAAAAAATGGCTAATCGAATGTCGTTTATCGGTCGCGATATGGCAGTTGATCTAGGTACTGCAAATACCTTGGTTTATGTGCGTGGACGTGGCATTGTGCTTAATGAGCCAAGTGTGGTTGCAGTTAACCAAGACACTGGTGGAATTTTGGCAGTTGGTCTTGAAGCCAAGAAGATGATTGGTCGTACCCCAAGCAACATCGTGGCGATTCGTCCGCTAAAAGATGGCGTGATCGCCGACTTCGACACGACTGAACGTATGTTGCGTTACTTCATTCAAAAAGTTCACCGTCGCCGTTTCTTAGCTAAGCCACGTATCGTGGTTTGCGTGCCATCAGGTATTACTGGCGTTGAACAACGCGCAGTTAAAGATGCAGGTTATGCAGCAGGTGCGCGCAAGGTTTACATTATTGAAGAACCAATGGCTGCGGCAATTGGTGCAGGTCTGCCAATTCACGAACCTACTGGCAACATGGTTGTCGATATCGGTGGCGGAACTACTGAGGTCGCGGTTATTTCGCTAGGTGGCATCGTGGTAGCCCTATCTATCCGCGTAGGTGGCGATGAGCTTGATCAAGCCATTATTACTTGGGTTAAGAAGGAATTTTCACTATT
>CAIXTG010000086.1 GCA_903922325.1 uncultured Actinomycetes bacterium | reverse complement strand
TGATTAACGCAATGATTACGTCAATTTTAGTACGTGCAACACCTGATGAAGTTCGCTTAGTGCTCATTGATCCTAAGCGCGTTGAGCTAACTGCCTATGAAGGTATCCCACATTTAATTACACCAATTATTACTAATCCTAAAAAAGCTGCAGATGCCCTGACATGGGTAGTGCGCGAGATGGATTTGCGTTATGAAGACCTTTCAACATTTGGCTTTAGACATATCGATGATTTCAATAAAGCGGTACGTGCTGGCAAGGTAATTGTTCCTCCAGGAAGTGATCGCACGGTTGAGCCTTATCCATACTTACTTGTAATCATTGATGAGCTTGCAGATTTAATGATCGTGGCAGCCAAAGAAGTAGAAGAGTCTGTTGTGCGCATTACTCAGCTCGCACGTTCTGCTGGAATTCACTTAGTGCTTGCAACCCAACGCCCATCTGTGGATGTCGTTACAGGCTTAATTAAGGCAAACGTTCCCTCCAGACTCTCGTTTGCAACAAGTTCTTTAGCAGATAGCCGGGTTATTTTAGATAGCCCAGGTGCTGAAAAACTAGTTGGACAAGGTGATGGACTCTTTATTCCAATGGGCGCAAGTCGCGCGGTTCGTATCCAAGGTGCTTATGTGTCAGAGCGTGAAATTGAGGCCGTGACAAACCACGTAAAGAAGCAGTTAAAACCGCGATATCGCGAGGATGTTACAGCGGTGCAATCACACCCAAAGATGGTTGATAAAGAAATTGGGGATGATCTAGATATTTTGTTGCAAGCTGTTGAATTAGTTGTAGGAACACAGTTCGGTTCAACATCAATGTTGCAAAGAAAACTTCGCGTTGGATTTGCTAAAGCTGGACGGTTGATGGATTTGATGGAGTCTCGCGGAATTGTTGGACCTTCAGAAGGCTCCAAGGCCAGAACAGTTTTAGTGAAGCCAGATGAACTTGATTCGGTTCTGGCCACCTTACGAGATTACTAGCGCAAGATTTTACGAGGGGTTAGCACGCAATTCACCCCCTGTTCTCACACTCCTCTATAGCCACAGGGGATGCTCCAGTTCTAGACTTGGGCTCTCATCGGAAGAAGTAATTCCCCTTAAGGACAAACAACGATGTCACTAGGATCTTTGATTGCTAAGGCGCGTAAAGACGCGGGCCTTTCACTTGAAGATTTGGCTGCCAAAACAAATATACGCATCAACGTCCTGAGTGAAATAGAGCAAGATGATTTTTCTCATTGTGGCGGTGAAACCTATGCCCGAGGACACATCCGAAATATTGCAGCTGTATTAAGAGCAGATCAAAAAGAATTCATCCGCCTCTATGAAGAAGAACAAGGCGGAGAAGTTCGATCGATGCAAGATTTGCTTGTTGAAACAAGTGTCATGCGCCAACCCGAAGAATCTCGCAAAGTTTCGTGGAAAGTGCTTGTTATGATTTCAGTTGTTTCACTTTTTGTTGTTGGTATTGCACAAGTTGTTATCTCAAATACGACTTCAAGTGAAGTGGTGAGTGCTAAGCCATCGGCTAGTGCAACACCTTCCGCGACCGAAACACAAAGTGAATCTCCAGAAGCAGAGCCTTCTGCGCAAACTACTTTCTCCAC
>CAIXTG010000085.1 GCA_903922325.1 uncultured Actinomycetes bacterium | reverse complement strand
GCTTGGACTTACTTATGGATCATTGGTTGAAGTTGGACCAAAACTTGATATTCGTTCAGGCCTAGCAGCTTCTTGGGGCTTTAACGCAGATTCAACCGAACTTCGCTTGAAGCTTCGCAAGAACGTTAAGTTCCACGATGGTTCAACATTTGATGCTGAAGATGTTAAAGCATCACTAAACCGCATTCTTGACACCAAGACCGCTGCAGCAGCACGTGCAAACATTGCCACGATTACTTCAGTTACAGGTTCTGGTTTATCAGTATTGATTAAGTTAAGCGTTCCAAATGCGCCAATCTTGGCAGCACTTGATGGCGTAAACATGGCAATGCTTTCAAGCGATGACATTGCAGCTAACAAAATTGGTAAGACTGTTAACGGAACTGGTCCATTCAAGTATGTTTCATGGGAACCAGGTCAATCAGTTAAGTTAGAAAAGAACGCTAGCTACTGGAAAGCTCCAGTTAAATTAGACACTGTTACTTTCCGCATTATTCCAACCGAAGCCTCAATTTTGGCTGCATTAAATGCCGGAACAATTCAGTTCTCAGTAATTACTAGCCCAACAGTTGCGCTTCAAGTTGGAAAGAATCTCAATCTGTACCGCACACCTGGTTTGGGTTATGTAACTCTGCAATTAAATGCTCGCGTTGCACCACTTAACAAACTAGATGTACGTCTAGCTTTGCAGTGCGCAATTAACCGTGCTGAAGTAGTTAAGACTGCAGCTTCCGGTGAAGCGAAAATAGTTGGTCCGATCACAAGCCCTGCTTATGCATCAGATCCAAATGATCGCCCATGTCCAAACGTAGATCTAGCAAAAACTAAGAAGTATTTAGCTGATGCGGGTTACGCAGATGGATTAACAATTAAGGCAATCGTTTCGCCTACCCAGTATGCAACAGCATCTGGTACAGCACAGAACCTCAAGGCCCAACTTGCAAAAGCTGGAATCAACCTAGAGCTCGATATCCTTGATAACGCAACTTACGTATCACGTTGGTTGGCAGGTGACTTTGCAGCAGCAGTTGCAAACAATGGTGGACGTATTGATCCAGACACCATGTACACCCGTTATTTCCCATCAACTGGTAACTTGAACAAGGTAGCTGGTTATTCATCAGCAACCATGGATGCTTTATTCCTAAAGGGTAAGGCAACTGGTCGTGCAGTAGAGCGCAAGGCGATCTACAAGCAGATCTCACAAGAACTCGAGAACAATGCAGTCTGGATTTGGTTGTTTGCACCATATGAGTATCGTGCAGCAGCTAAGAATGTAACTGGCTTTATTCCGCTAGCTACAGGATCCTTGATTGAGCTTCGCGTAGTTGATCTAAAGTAAGTTAAGTAGGTTAAGTAGAGAGGAGGCGGGTAGTAATTACCCGCCTCCTTTTCTTAAAGTTTTTAAATAACAAATAAGGAGCACTAATTGTCTTTCGGTGAGAGAACTTCCCGAATCCTGCTCTCGACTCCGGTTTTACGTATCGGAAGTATTTTAAGTACACTTTTCGGAATTTCAATATTTGTCTTCTTAGTTCTCCGTGTTATCCCAGGTGATTCAATTGTTGGCGCTTTCGGAATTGAAACCGGTGTATTAACACCTGAGCAAATTGCCGATCTAAAGGTTTATTACGGCATCGATAAGTCTTTGCCTATGCAGTATTTATCTTGGATGCAGAGTTTCTTGAGTGGAAATATGGGATATTCATATTCCACCGGTATTTCGATCGCATCGCTCACTGCCAAGTCTTTGCCAGTAACCATCGAATTAGCCTTAATTGGCACCATTTTGGGCGTAGTAATGGGTATTGCAATTGGAACATTTAGTGCACGCAAGCCAGGCAGCATTAGTGACTTCGCCGGCCAACTGTTCGGGCTCAGGGCCTTGGCTGTACCAGGTTTTGTGCTCAGCACAACGATCGTAACCATCATGGCAAATAAGTTTCATTATTTCCCAAATGGCTATGAGTTTGTGCGGCTCTGGCAAGACCCCTGGATGAATTTGCAACAGATGTTGTTTCCGGGCCTAGTCCTAGGAATTGCGGTAGCTGCACCTGTAATGCGTACAACCAGATCTGCGCTACTAGAAACAGTTGATAAAGACTTCGTGCGTACCGCAATTGGTAAAGGTGTAAGCCCTCGCAAAGTTCAATCCCGTCACGTTTTGCGAAACTCCTTGATCCCAATTGTGACTATGACTGGAATTCAGTTCGGGTATCTACTAGGTGGCGCCGTAATCGTCGAAAATATTTTCTCCTTACCCGGCATGGGTCGACAAGTTCTATATGCAATTACCAAACGTGAATATGCAACAGTGCAAAGCAGCGTGATGGTTTTTGCGATCTTATTTATCACGATCAACGTGATAACAGACTTGATTTACCGCAAAATTGACCCAAGGATCAAAAAATGAAGCGCGATCCATTAAAACCTAAGGGTGGCTTCTACTACTACATGCAAAGCACTAGTGGAGTTGTTGGTGCGGTTTTGCTTTTATTCATGGTGATAGTTTCTATCTGTGCGGTCTTTGGATGGATGCCACATGATCCACTTGAACAAAATGTTGAGTTTGCAATGCAAGGTCCAAGTTCAAATTTCTGGTTTGGCACCGATGAATTTGGTCGTGACATATTTTCACGCTCACTCGATGGCATGCGTAGATCTCTGACTGTTTCGGTTTCAGCGGTTTCGATCGCAGCATTTTTCGGGGTAATTTTAGGCATATTGAGCGGTTATTTAGGCCGTTGGTTTGATCAGCTAATAGTGCGTTTAAGCGACGTTATATTCGCATTCCCAGCAATTCTCTTAGCACTTGCGATTGTTAGCACACTTGGAAACTCTTGGTATCAAACATCATTGGCTATTGCAGTTGTTTACACCCCAATTTTTATTCGCGTTGCACGTGGACCAGTGTTGACTGTTAAAGAGATGGATTACGTAAAAGTTACTCGAATATTGGGTTTCTCTTCATTGCGAATTCTGCGTAAACATATCTTGCCTAACGTAACCGCCCCAATCGTGGTGCAGGTGGCATTATCACTTTCTTGGGCGATTTTGACTGAATCAGGTTTAAGTTTCTTAGGACTTGGCACCCAGCCACCTAACGCATCCCTTGGTCTAATGGTTTCTGAAGCACAACCAATTGCTGCATTTGCTTGGTGGGCACTCTTCTTCCCATCTGCATTTATCACCATCGTGGTAGTTGGACTTAACTTGGTGGGCGATGGCTTGCGCGATGCTCTTGATCCAGCTCGGAGAAGTTCATGAGTAATCCACTTCTCTCGGTAAGCGGTCTCGGAATATCAACAGTGCAAGATCCTCGCACTCTGGTTAACAGTGTTTCCTTTGAAATTATGCCAGGTGAAGCTGTTGGCGTAGTTGGTGAGAGCGGTTCCGGCAAAACTCTTACTGCTTTATCAATTTTAGGTTTACTCCCACGTGGAGTTGCCATTGCTGGCGGTTCAATAATTTTCAATGGCACTGATTTAACAAAAGCTGATTCTGAGACTATGCGTAATTTACGTGGCTCCGATATCTCAATGGTTTATCAAGACCCAATGACAGCTCTTAATCCAGTGATGAAGTTAGGTCGACAACTGCTCGAAGTAATCGAATCGCATGAAAAGTTGGATGACGGTTCGGTTGCTCGCGTTGAAGCAACTCTGCGCGAAGTAGGTATTCCACAGGTAGAACGTGCCATGGAGAGCTATCCGCATGAGTTTTCTGGCGGCATGCGCCAGCGGGTAATGATTGCAATGGCTTTACTGCTCTCGCCTAAGTTGCTGATCGCTGACGAGCCAACTACGGCACTTGATGTAACGATTCAACAACAGATCTTGGCGCTTGTTTCTGAACAACGGCGCAAGCGTGACATGTCGATGCTTTGGATTACCCACGATTTAGGCGTTGTCGCTAACTTGGTTGATCGACTGATTGTTATGTATGCCGGCAATATCGTCGAAGCCGGAACTGTGCAAGAGATTTTTACTAATCCTCAACATCCTTACACCCATGGCTTGTTATCTTCGCTGCCATCACGCACAGATAAATCTCGCAAGCGTTTAACTTCTATTCCTGGCGTACCGCAGAAACCTTGGCTAGTAGGCGATACCTGCGCATTCGCCCCTCGTTGTTTCAAAGTAACTGCGGAATGCACGGCTTCCGCGCCTAAGTTAGTTGGCAGCTTAGAAAAATCAGTTGCTTGTTTTCATCCGATGGGAGATAAGTAATGTCCCTAGATATTGTTAATGTTGAGAAGCGTTACTTAAACCGGGCCTCAGGCACGACCATTAATGCTCTAAATGGGGTTTCGATCAAAGTTGAAGTCGGTCAAACTTTAGGTATTGTTGGTGAAAGTGGTTGTGGTAAATCAACTCTAGCTCGCGCAGTGGTTGGCTTAGAAGTTCCATCAGCTGGCTCAATTACCTGGGATGGCGCAGTAATTGATAATAAAGCTAAAGATCGTTTGAAATCTCATCACTCACAAGTGCAATTAGTATTCCAAGATCCTTATTCTTCGCTTAATCCACGTCAGCAAATTGAATATTCAATCGCTGAAGCAATCGAAGTCCATGGCTTAGTTGCTAAAGATAAAATCACTGATCGAGTTACTGAGCTTCTAGTCATGGTGGGCCTTGATCCAGATTTAAGAAATCGCTACCCGCATCAACTATCAGGTGGTCAGCGTCAGCGTGTTTGCATTGCTCGCGCCCTCTCTGCTGAGCCTAAATTGCTGGTTTTAGACGAACCAGTCTCAGCGTTAGATGTTTCAGTGCGAGCAGAAGTAATGAATCTTCTGATTGACCTTCGCAAAAATTTAGGTCTGACCTATATTTTCATCAGCCACGACTTAGCGATGATTCGGTATATCAGCGATGTTATTGCGGTTATGTATTTGGGCAAGATCGTTGAATTTGGCACCTGGGAAGAAATCATCGAAAACCCAGTTCACCCATATACCAAAGCTTTGATTGCAGCCATGCCTGATCACAGCATTATTGGTGATCCAACAATGTTGGCACGTACGCTTGAGGGCGAAGTACCAGACCCGGTTAATCTACCGAGCGGCTGTTCTTTCCATTCCAGGTGCGCACTAGCAGTGCCAAGTTGTTCAACAGTTGCACCAACACTTCGCAATATATCCAACGGTCACCTAGTCGCTTGCTCGGAGGTTTAATATGAAGGTCATCGGTATGATTTCAGGAACTTCTTACGATGGTATAGATGTTGCCTGTTGTGAATTCGTACAGAGCGGCGACTTAGTAGAAGTGCGGGTAATTGGGTTCGAGTCAGTTGCATACACCGATTCATTGCACGAGATGATCGCAGATTCAATGCCTCCTCGTAAAGTAGATATGGAACGAGTCTGCCTACTAGATACCAAGATCGGCCAAGCATTTAGCGCAGCAGCTCAGAGCGCAATGAAGAAGTTTAAGTTTGAACCAGATTTAATTGTTAGCCATGGCCAAACTCTGTTTCACTGGATTGATACTGATCACAAAGCAAAAGGAACCCTGCAGTTAGGTGAGCCAACCTGGATCGCCGAAGAAACTGGGGTGCAAGTTCTATCTAATATTCGCTCACGCGACGTTGCAGCTGGTGGTCACGGTGCACCACTTGTAAGTATCGTCGATCAGTTATTACTTGGCCATTCTGCGCAACCAGAAGGAGCACTTAACCTAGGTGGGATTTCAAATATCACGGTGGCTGGTAGCAACCTGACTCCGCTGGCATATGACATCGGCACTGCTAATTGCCTCTTAGATGCCGCTATTTACGCTCATTCTGAGGGCAAATACTCATACGATGCCGATGGCAAAATAGCTGCTAGTGGAACAGTTGATCAAGCCCTACTAGCTAAGTTTTTAGAAGAGCCTTATTACAAACTTCCAGCACCGAAATCAACCGGTAAAGAGTTATTCCATCTTGATTATTTAATTGACTACGTTGGCCCGGTTTCTTCGTGGAACATTGCAGATCTAATGGCAACTTTGCTCGAGTTAACCGTTGAAACAGTTGCAATCGAAGTTGAAAAATTCAATTTAGCTAAGCTCTATATAGCAGGTGGCGGGTCTGCGAATCCGGTAATGATGGCACGTCTGCAAGAGCGCTTAACTAACTGCCAAGTACTTTCAATGCAAGTTCTTGGAATTGATCCGCGTGCTAAAGAAGGCCTGATGTTTGCATTGATTGGCTATCTAGCACTTAACGGGCAACCAGGTCAGATTCCTAGTTGCACTGGTGCAAATGGTGAACGAATTCTTGGTTCGCTGACACCAGGTAAAGGCGCATTTGTTTTGCCACAACGCCCAAACATTCAACCAACTAAGTTGCGAGTTATTGAGTAATAGCTTTGCGCAACATTTCGATCTGCGGAATCTGCCAACGTTCGTCAGTTTTTTCGCGGCCGGTTTCTACAAATCCTGATTTACGATATAGCCCTGTAGCGATTGGGTTTTCTTTAAATACCCAAAGAGTCACTTCTGGCAGACCAGTTTCGCCGAGTTTAGAAATTACCTCTGTTAGCAGTTTAGTTCCAACACCTTTGCCAGCGCTTTCTGGTGATACATATAGTGAGTACAGATGGCCTTTCGTCGAATCTTCCGGATCATTGCCAAAACTTGCAAAACCTAACCCAGTTTCCTCTTCTGTAGCGATCAAAGTAAATCGGCCTGGTTTTGGGTTCACGGCGCTGGTCAATAATTTTGTGGCAGCTTCGACATCCATAGCATCGCGAACACTCTGGCTGATTAAGTCTCGGTATGAAATGTTCCAGCAGGCTCGAAAAACCGTCACAAGCGAGCCTAAATCACTGCTTTCAACTGGCCGGATTAGCATGTTTGAAAGTCTAGCGGGGCTCTGACTATGAGTGAAGTAGTTTCTACTCGCGTTAGCACTTACTCACGAGAGCTTCGCGAACGCTTTGTAACAGCGCTACGTGGTGTTTCAGAATACCAAGTTATTAAGTTCGAGTTATGTGACGAGTCCGGCACCTGGCATGTAGGCGAAACCGTTGAGACACCAAAGATTACTGGCGATTCCCATTCCCAGATTATGGCTGAACTCGAGAGTGACGTTATCGGGCTAATTACTGGCAAAGAGATTTCCGAAGCAATTCGGAGTATCGAGGAATCTAACTTAACGGGAAGCACAAAAGCGGCAGTCGATATTGCACTGAATTCAGTAATTGGGAAAGGCGTCCGCCAGGGATTTTCAATTGCGACAGATGTAACCATTCCAATTACTTCAATTGAGAATTTGCCTGCATTAGTGGCAGATCGAGTCGCAGCTGGCTTTACCTACTTCAAAGTTAAAGCAAATAATGAACCGACTGCTGATCTAATTGCGAAGCTACAACTAATCGAAGAGTTAACCCCATCAGGCTCACACATTCGTATCGATGCAAATCAAGCATGGGATTTTGGACATACTGCCGAAGTTCTTGCAGCAATCTCAGATAGCGGGCTGGTTATAGATTATCTAGAACAGCCAACACCTGCTCGGGACTTTGCAGCTTTAGCGAAAGTGAAAGCAATTTCCTTAATTCCAATCATGGCTGATGAATCATGTTTCACCCCTGCAGATTTAACTGAGTTAATCGCGCTAAATGCGATGGATCTAGTTAATCTAAAATTGCTGAAAGCTGGTGGTTTGACCATTGCTCGCGAAATGGCAAATACGGCAGCAGCTGCTGGAATTGGCGTTTATATCGGGAGCATGATGGAAGGCGATCAGAGTTTGAGCGCTGCAGCATCGCTTGCTTCAGAAGTAGCACCAGAGCTAGTTCACGATTTAGACGCCTCGTGGTGGGCTAAAGAGAGCGATTTACGCTACGAAAGTGGCAGGCTTTACCTATGAATAGCGCTGCAACTTTGACCAAAGTACCTGGCTATTTATTCGCCACTACTAAAAAAGGTATTCGCTCTTATTCGGCAAATGGATCACGTCAGAGTTTTGGCGTAGTCGAAGAGCAACCTGTTACGGTTAATACAAAGTTTGATTTAGCATCCTTAACTAAAATAGTTGGAACTACAGCTTCCTTACTCCATCTAATCGAGTTAGGTGAATTGCAGGTAACTGATCTAGCGAGTAAATACTTGGAATTCTGGCGAGGTACAGACAAATCTGAAATTACAATTGCTGAGCTGCTCTCGCATCAAAGCGGATTAGCCGAATGGCGTCCGCTCTATTTTACGGGAGATTTACAAGAGAGCGTTACTAGGCAGATTGCTAGAATTCCGCTAACTTATCCAAGAAATTCGGGTAGGCGTTATTCCGATTTAGGCTTTATCTCACTTGGTGAAATAGTTAAAGCGATTACTCAAAAAGATTTGCCAAAGGCTTTTGCCGAATTAGTTTTTGAGCCGCTAGGTTTGCAGAACACTTCTTTTGGGCCAATTGCTGGGGAAGTGGCAGCAACTTCTAAGGGTGATTGGTATGAAAAAAATATGGTTACAACCAATACTCCGTATAAAGTTGATTTAGATGCTGCAACTTTCCCGAATTGGCGAGAAGAATATTTAGTCGGCGAAACCAATGATGGTAATTCTTATCATCGCCTTAGTGGAATAGCTGGACATGCGGGTCTCTTCTCAACTGCCGAAGACTTACTTATTTTTGCCGAAGCAATAATTGCTAATAAATGGCAGGCACATAACTTTTTATCGGTAACTGGCGACCCAATGCAGGGGTTAGGTTTTAGAAACTGGCGCATTCCCGCAAGTACAGGTGAAGAAATTTTTTGGGGGCACACTGGCTTCACCGGAATTGCTCTAGGGATCGCACCTGGGCGCCAAAGTGCTGCCCTGCTTTTGACCAATCGCTTACATGCCCAGGGTGACCCAACCCCGACTGAGGATCTCTGGCAGCCTTTTTTGCATGGGTTTTGTGCTCAAATCGTTATCTAATTACCCCTAAATCACCCTTTTGTTGGTGAAGAGTTTCACCTAGCATGGCTAACTGCTGAAGGTTTTTTTCATGACTAGCGTGAAGGTGGTGAGGTTGATGGCTAAGAAAGTTGTTGCGGTTGATTCAACGACTGCCGTTTCTTCAGATCTCCTAGGTCATATCCGCAATTCATTATCAGCATTCCACGCAACGGAACTAGCAATCGCTAATTGCATTTTGCAGGATCCGGTTCAAGTCTCACGGCTGAATATTTCAAAGCTCGCCGAACATAGCGACACTTCAGTTGCTTCAGTTGTTCGCTTTAGTAAAACAGTTGGCTATAAAGGTTTTCCAGAATTTCGCATGGCGCTAGTCGGTGAAGTTAGCCGTATGGGTCAAGTAGGCATCGACATCTCTGAACTCGATAGCGGTATCACGGTTGAAGATTCGCCGACTGAGATAATTAGAAAAATAGCAGCTGCAGATGCGCTGGCAATTCAGGCAACTGCACAAAGACTAGATGTCGCAAGTTTTTCTGCCGCAGTTGATGCTTGGGAAAAAGCAAAGACGATCGGTTTATTTGGCGTGGCATCTGGTGGATTCGTAGCAATGGATTTACAACTTAAATTAAATCGCCAAGGCAAGAACGCAATTGCTTGGCGCGATATTCACAATGCCCTAACTTCACTTTCACTACTTGGCCCAGGCGATGCGCTCGTTGCAATCAGCCATAGCGGTACAACTGTTGACACAGTTGACGTGATGCAAGAATTTAAAAATCGTGGCGTCACAATTATTTTGATTACAAATGCACTACGTAGCCCAGCTACAGCTGTTGCTGACATTGTTTTATTCACCTCAGCTCGGGAAACCACATTCCGAAGCGGCGCAACTGCAAGTCGAATTGCGCAATTAACTGTGGTTGATTGTCTTTGTGTTGCTTTAGCACAAAGAAACTGGAGCGGCACTCGTGCGGCTCTGGATGAATCTAGAGCGGCCGTGGGAAGCCGCTCCGGAAGAAAAATGGTCGAAGGTAATTCACGGAGATCAGACCAAAAACCAACCCGCTCTAGAGGAGGAAAATAAGTGAAATTCACTTCACGCCGCACCCGCGGCTTAGTAGCAGCAGCTTTCGCTGTTGGATCAATCGTTGTTCCAGCAGTTGCCGCTCTACCTGCAAATGCAGCTACAGAATTAACATTCTGGAGCTGGCGTCCAGAAGATAAAGCTTTCTACGAAAAGCAGATTGCTATTTTCGAGGCGACAAATCCAAGCATCAGCATCAAGTTCACTCCATATGTAGCAACTGAGTACAACGCGATTCTTGCAACTGCACTAACTGCAGGTAAGGGTCCAGATCTACTTCAGCTACGTCCATACGGTGGTATGTCTGCACTTTCAGATGCAGGAAACTTCTTGCCGCTAACAACAAAAGATGTTCCTGCGTTAGGAAAGCTTGCGCCAGGAATCTTGGCGGCGGCACAGGGATACACAGACAAGCGTCAATTCGGCGTTCCTTACGCAGCATCAGTAATGGGCATTTGGTACAACCCAGATCTATTTGCAAAAGCTGGTATTCGCCAGACTCCAACAACTTTTGATTCATTCATCAACACCTTGAATCGTTTAAAGGCTGCTGGAATCCAACCACTTGCTAACTCAAGCGGTAACCCAGGAAACGGTCCAGGTCTCGAGCAGATGCACGCGACAATCGCACCTACTTTCTACGGTGGAAATACTTTCTACAACGATCTAGTTGCCGGAAGAACAACATTTACTAACAAGGCTTACGTTGATGGACTTGAAGCTGTAAAGACACTTTCAAAGTACTTCCCAGCTGGCCATGAAGGTATCGACTACAACACCGCACGTTCATTGTTCGCAACCGGTAAGGCTGCGATCTATATCGGCGGAAACTACGAACTTACCTACTTCAAGCAGATCAACCCAACTGCAAGCATTGGTTGGTTCCAGGCTCCAGCAAAATCAGCTGGCTCACCTAAGTTCGTAACTGCATGGGGCGATGGTTCATATGCAATCAACGCTAAGACTAATAACAAGGCTGCTGCAATGAAGTTCCTAAACTTCCTTGCATCTAAGCAATACAGTCAAGCAATGGTTGATGAGACCTTCATCATTCCAGTAGCTCCATATGTAAAAATCTCAGATCCTGTTGTAAACAAGATCAACTCAGCTCGTGCTCAGTTCAGCACACCATTCTTGAACGTTGTTGGATTCCGTTTTGGTAGCCCAACATCTTCAGTAATTATCCAACCTGGTCTCCAGAAGTTGGTTGCTGGTGGAACTACATCTGCGGCACTTGCCAAGGACATCCAGACTGCAGTTGCATCCTGGTACAAGCCACAAGCTGGTAAAGAATAAATAAGTAAGCAAGAGCTGGGTGCAGGATAAAACCTGCACCCAGCTTCTTTAATCTTTTCAGAAAGATGGCAATGCAAAGCAGAACCCTGAAACAACAACAACGAAAGTTCATTTGGGCTTTTTTGGCGCCCGGGCTTCTAACGATTCTGGTTTTCACCACGATTCCGGCAGTGACAACCTTGAGTTACTCATTTTTTAAATGGGAAGGCTTCGTTCGCGGCTCCTTTGCTGGCTTTGAAAACTTTCAGAACCTCTTTAAGTATCCTTGGCGAGATCAGTTCTTTGCCGCTCTAACCCATAACACTTTAGTTTTTATCTCGATTATGATAATTCAGACTTCACTAGGCATACTGATTGCCTCTGCGCTATTTAGATTAAAACGTGGCCAACGATTCTTCCGTACCGTGACTTTCTTGCCGG
>CAIXTG010000084.1 GCA_903922325.1 uncultured Actinomycetes bacterium | reverse complement strand
ATATTCAGGTGCTGGAATTGCCGAGAAGATGGTGTCGAATAAAACGTCAAGATTTGTTTCTTCTGGCATTCCACCATCGGCTGGGCGAGTAAGTGATGCGCGACCGGCTTTCGCTGACGCGTAAACAACTGGGAATTCAATTTGTTCTTCGTTTGCACCAAGGTCTAAGAATAGTTCGTATGCCTCGTCAACAACTTCAGCGATACGTGAATCGGGACGGTCAACTTTGTTAATCAACAAAATAACGGGCAGATTCTTTTCTAGTGCTTTACGTAAAACGAAACGTGTTTGTGGCAATGGACCTTCAGATGCATCGACTAACAAGATAACGCCGTCAACCATTTCAAGACCACGTTCAACTTCGCCACCGAAATCTGCGTGGCCTGGAGTATCAATGATGTTTACGATTGTGTCGCCGCGCTTTACCGCTGTGTTCTTCGCAAGAATCGTGATGCCCTTTTCGCGTTCTAGATCCATTGAATCCATCATGCGATCTTGACCTTCGCCCTGCACCTTGTGTGCAGCGAAAGCGCCTGATTGCCACAACATGGCATCAACAAGAGTGGTCTTGCCATGGTCAACGTGCGCGATAATCGCTACGTTGCGCAGGTCTTCGCGCTTCTTAATTTGCAGGTCTTTTAGGTGTGCTTGAATTTTAGACATTGAATCTGAACTCCACTACATCTCCGTCGGCCATTACATATTCCTTGCCTTCCATGCGTACTTTGCCTTTAGCTTTCGCTTCAGCCATGGATCCTGCTGCAACGAGATCTGCAAAACCGACGATTTCGGCTTTAATAAATCCCTTTTGGAAATCGGTATGAATAACACCAGCGGCCATGGGTGCGGTGTCACCTTTATGAATTGTCCATGCACGTGCTTCTTTAGGGCCGGCAGTTAAATAAGTCTGCAGTCCTAAAGTTGTAAACCCGACATGGGCTAAAGTCGCAAGACCTGGTTCTTTCAAACCAATTGATTGCAACAATTCGAGGGCATCCTCATCGCTTAGTTCTGCGAGTTCAGCTTCAGTCTTAGCATCAAGGAAAATTGCTTCGGCTGGTGTTACTAGATCTTGTAGCTTCTTGCGCAAGTCAGCATCATTTAATTCAGCTGCATCGACGTTGAAAACATATAAGAATGGTTTAGCAGTTAATAGGTGCAGTTCGGCAATTTCGGTTAAATCGATTTTGCTCTGCGAAAGTGGCTTACCTGATTGCAACCATTCATTTGCAGCAATCGCGGCATCTAGAACGGTCTGCTTATCTTTAGATAGGCGAACTTCTTTTTCTAAACGTGGCAAAGCTTTTTCAATAGTTTGTAAATCGGCAAGTGCTAATTCGGTGTTGATGGTTTCCATATCGCTAGCTGGATCAACGCGACCATCGACATGTACAACATCGCCATCGGTGAAAACGCGAATAACTTGGCAGATCGCATCGGTATCGCGAATATTGGTCAGGAACTTATTGCCTAGGCCCGCGCCTTCAGATGCGCCTTTAACGATGCCGGCGATATCAACAAATGAGACAACCGCTGGCAAGATCTTTTCCGAACCGAAGATTTCGGCCAATTTTGCTAGGCGCTCATCGGGCACACCCACGACGCCCACGTTTGGTTCGATCGTGGCAAAGGGGTAGTTGGCGGCTAGAACGTTGTTTTTGGTGAGGGCATTAAAAAGGGTCGACTTTCCCACGTTTGGCAGACCGACGATTCCAATTGAGAGGCTCACGAGGAGTAGAGCCTACGCGAGTATGTCAGTGCTTCCTGCCACGATACGGCTATGTCAGCATCAGTAGTGGTTCTTCTAACAGGTTTAGCCATCGGTTTAGCCCTTGGTTTCTTCATTGCCAGCCTTAAAAACAAGGCAGATCAGGCACAAGGTGATTCAGCTTCGGCTGCCATCGCTGCCGAACTTGCTGGGGCCAACGCGCTGGTTGCAAATTTAACGCAGCAAATCGCAACGATGAATACCCAGAACACTTCTAGCGCTGCCCTTAATCAAGCACTCGATGATGTGAAGACCCGTATGAATTCACTTTCAACTCAAACTGCCGATGCCGAGACAAAGCGTGCTGCTGCTGAATCTGCCATTAAAACTCAGATCGAATCAATGCAAGTTGGCAATCAGAATTTGCTTGAACAGGCCACCAAATTAGCTGGCGCACTATCTAGTTCTCAAACACGTGGTCGCTTCGGTGAAGTACAACTAGAAATGTTGTTAGAAAATGCAGGGCTCATCGAAGGTATTCACTTTGAAAAACAAAGCTCCGATCGTGGCAACGATGAAATCTCTCGCCCAGATATACAGATCGCAATTCCTGGTGGCTCGCGCATCTTTATCGATTCCAAGTTTCCCTTTACTCGTTTCTTAGAGGCAATCGATGCCGATGATGAAGAAACTCGCGACTCACTAATGCAACAACATGCTAAAGATTTACTAAAGCATGTCGAGGCTTTGGCAAAGCGCGATTATCAGGGCGTTACCTTCTCCCCTGATTTCGTAGTGCTTTTCGCCCCATTTGAATCAATCTTGTCTGAGTCATTGCGCGTTGATCCAATGTTGCTTGAAAAAGCTTTTTCTAAGAATGTAACCATTGCAACCCCAACAAATATGTTGGCGTTGCTGCGCACTGTGGCTTATGCCTTTGGTCGCCAAGATCTAGCTGATAACGCAGTTGCAATTCAAGGCCATGCAAGTGAGCTACTAAAGCGCGTTGGCTCACTGCATTCAAAGCTTGCAACGCTAGGTGATCGCATTAAGTCTGTAGAACGTGGCTTTAACGATGTAGTGCAAACTGCGGAAACCTCACTATTACGTCCAGCACGCAGCATGGTGAACCTCGGCGTAAGCACCGGAGCCAATAAACTAGCGCCGTTAAGTGACGTCGATGACGAAGTTCGTGCGATTAAATCCGCGGCCCTTGAAATTGATTACATCGATGCTGAAGAGGATGAGAAATAATGAGCACAACAGCTGCACGTAAGATTGCAATCAGCGGCCCTGGCCTTAAAAAAGAAGGCATCATTGTTTTGCAATTCTTCTTTATCGGCATTTTCTCTTACCTTGAACTATTAGTACGTAATGGTTTCGGCATCATCACTGGCTTAATCATTATGTTGGTGACTTTTGGTGGCGTTCAATATGGTCGCAATGGCACTAGCTATGTGGCTGCGGTTAATCCACCACTTGCTTTCGCTTCCCTTGCATTTATTGAGCTACTAACAAGAAGCGGGTTATCGATCACTCGCTTGGGTATCGACTTCTTAGCATCCCTGGCTAGCCAGGCGCCATTCTTGTTGATCTCAGCTGCTTACGCTTGGTATTTCTACTTTGATCGTCGCGCCAAGGCACAAAAACGCCAGCGCGCTGAATAACTTACTGAGCCGCTGCCTTAATATCTTTACGTAGCTCTGGCGGCAGCGCAAAGAGCAATGACTCTTGCGCAGCGGTAACTGTTTCTACTTCGCCAAAACCGCGCTCTGCTAACCATTTAAGTAAGTCATCGACCAAGATTTCAGGTACAGAAGCACCACTAGTAACGCCAATAGTTTCAACGCCAGTTAGCCATTCATCTTTTGCTTCAGCGGCATAGTCAATTAAGTAAGCCTGAGGGGTGCCATATTCCTTGGCAACTTCTACTAAGCGCACTGAGTTAGAGGAATTTGTTGAACCAACGACAATCACTAAATCTGCTTGTGGGGCAATGACTTTGATGGCATCTTGGCGATTCGTAGTTGCGTAACAAATGTCATCTGAAGGTGGATCTTGAATATCCGGGAAACGCTCTTTTAAAATCGCAACTGATTGCAGTGCTTCATCAACGCTAAGTGTTGTTTGAGATAGCCAAGCTAACTTCTTACCTGGCGTTGGTTGCACGGTGCGGGCAGCATCTAGGCCATCTACTAATTTAACTTTGCCAACTGCTTCACCGATCGTGCCTTCGACTTCTTCGTGACCTTCGTGGCCAATAAATAAAATCTCTAACTCTTCGGCAGCGAATCGTTTTGCTTCGTGATGAACTTTGGTAACTAGCGGGCAAGTAGCATCAATTGTTTTTAGGTTGCGATCTGCCGCTTCGGTATGAACTGCAGGTGAAACACCGTGGGCAGAGAAAACTACGATCTTGCCTTCGGGTACTTCATCAGTTTGATCGACGAAGATGGCACCGCGAGCTTCAAGGGTTGCGACCACATGTTTGTTATGCACGATCTGCTTGCGAACATAAACCGGTGCACCGTAGAGCTCGAGGGCTTTTTCAACGGTGATAACGGCTCGGTCAACGCCGGCACAATATCCGCGTGGCGCAGCTAAGAGGACTCGCTTACTCATGTCGCTAAGTCTATTAGGATCGTTCCATGCTCGAAACTTCAAGTGAATCCCCCGCACCAGTTCGGGTCGTCACTGAAGCGATCAAGGAATATCTCGATCGATTAGGGCCAATCTGGATCGAAGGTGAGATCGCCGAACTCAATGAACGTAGTGGCGGCATGGCCTTTATGCGCCTGCGTGACTCAAGCGTTGATATGAGCCTTTCGGTGATGTGCCACAAATCGGTATTAGCCAGCGTCGCACCACTGCCAGCAAATGCTCGCGTTGTGCTTTATGCCAAAGGCTCTTGGTATACCAAGAATGGTTCTTACACGTTATCGGCTCGCGAGATTCGCCAAGTTGGCGTTGGTGAATTATTAGCGCGCATCGAAGCGCTAAAGACTATGTTGGCCGCAGAAGGGCTATTTGATTTAGCGAATAAAGTTTCATTGCCACTATTGCCCCGCAAAATTGGTTTGATCTGTGGTCGCAATACCGATGCCGAACGCGACGTAGTTGAAAATGCTAAACGTCGTTGGCCGGCAGTTCAGTTTGAGATTCGCGAAGTTACCGTGCAAGGCGCAGCTGCAGTTAATGAAGTATCAGCAGCACTGGCTGAACTTGAAGCGCTAGCCGATGTTGATGTCATCATCATTACTCGCGGTGGCGGATCCTTTGAAGATCTCTTGCCTTTTAGCGATGAAGGTTTAGTTCGCTTAGCGGCTCAGTGCAGCACGCCAATTGTTAGCGCGATTGGCCACGAAAAAGATTCACCGTTACTTGATTTAGTTGCTGACTTCCGGGCATCGACCCCAACTGATGCGGCAAAGCGAGTGGTGCCAGATATCAATGAAGAAATTGATTTAATTGAAAAACTACGCGATCGCGCTAGCCGTTATGTGAGAAACCTGATTGAACTTGAAAGTTCCAAGATTGCTAGCTTGGCTGCTCGCCCAGTTTTGCGCGATCCATCAGTAATGATTACTTCGCGCCTGGAAATTATTATGGGCTTACGTGATCGTGCGATTCGTAGTTTTAGTTCGCGATTAGCAATTGCCCAAGAAGAGTTATTGCAGGTAACGGCTCGAGTGCGCGCGCTGTCGCCACAGGCCACCCTTGATCGTGGCTATGCCGTTGTGCAATTAGCCGATGGCAGCATTGCCCGCGATAGCGCTGCCTTAAAAGATGGCGAAAAGCTGCGAATTAGACTGGCCAAGGGTGAGACCAGCGCCACGGTTACAAGTTAAAGAGCAGGCAGTAGATTTAAGCCATGGCCTCAGATAAGAAACTCTCCTACGAAGCAGCGCGTGATGAATTAGCGCAAGTTGTTGCCTCTCTTGAAACTGGCGGTGCCAGTCTGGAAGATTCCCTAAAGCTTTGGGAACGCGGCGAAGAGTTAGCGAAGATCTGCCAGGAATGGCTAGATGGGGCGAAGGCAAAGTTAGATTCAGTTAAGCCAAGCGAATAGGTGCGCAAATGTCTCCTGAATTCACATACTCAGATCTATTGCCGGTTGGGCCGGACACCACTAAATATCGCAGCTTAGGTTCTGAGGGCGTTCGCACTTTAAAAGTTGGCGAACTTGAGTTCCTAGAGATCGCCCCAGAGGCAATTGAGAAGTTAACTAGTACTGCGATTCACGATATTTCACATTACTTGCGCGCTGAACATTTACAGCAATTAGCAAATATTTTAAAAGACCCTGAAGCATCGCCTAATGATCGCTTTGTGGCTCTCGACTTATTGAAAAATGCCAATATTTCGGCCGGTGGAATTTTGCCGATGTGCCAAGACACTGGCACCGCAATTGTTTCTGGCAAAAAAGGTCAGTTTGTGCTGACTCAGAGCAAAGATGAAGTTGCGATCTCTAAAGGTATTTACGATGCCTACACAAGTTTGAATCTTCGTTATTCGCAGATGGCCCCAGTTACCACTTGGGATGAAAAGAACACTGGCAATAACTTGCCGGCCCAAATTGAAATTTATGCCGATAGCGATCATTACGACGAATACAACTTCTTATTCATTGCTAAGGGTGGCGGCAGCGCTAATAAATCATTCCTATATCAAGAGACTAAAGCGATTCTAAATCCGAAATCATTTATGACTTGGCTTGATGAAAAACTTCGTTCAATCGGTACTGCAGCTTGCCCGCCGTATCACTTAGCAATTGTCATTGGCGGAACTAGCGCCGAGCACACCGTAAAGACTGCGAAATTGGCTAGTACTAAGTACTTAGATTCACTGCCGACTAAGGGCGATGCGGCTACCGGCCACGGTTTCCGCGACTTAGAACTTGAGCAGCAAGTTCTCGAACTAACTCGCACTCTCGGAATCGGTGCGCAATTTGGTGGCAAGTACTTCTGCCACGACGTGCGCGTTGTTCGACTGCCTCGCCATGGTGCATCGCTGCCAATTGCGATTGCAGTTTCTTGTTCAGCTGACCGCCAAGCAAAAGGCAAGATCACTAAAGATGGTATTTTCCTCGAAGAGCTAGAGCGCGAGCCAGCCCACTTCTTGCCCGAGACCACCGATGAACATCTAAACGATGGCGTGGTCAACATTAATTTGAATCAACCGATGGAAAATGTCTTAGCCGAGCTTTCTAAGCACCCGCTAAAGACTCGCATCTCGTTAACTGGCACTTTGGTGGTGGCCCGCGATTTAGCTCATGCCAAGATCAAAGCCATGATGGATGATGGCGCACCAATGCCAGATTACTTACGTGATTTCGCGGTTTATTACGCTGGCCCAGCTAAGACTCCGGAAGGTTATGCCTCTGGTTCCTTCGGCCCAACAACTGCTGGTCGCATGGATTCCTACGTTGAATATTTCCAAAGCCGCGGTGGATCAAAGATTATGTTGGCTAAAGGAAATCGCTCAAAGGCAGTAACTGATTCTTGTAAGACTCACGGTGGTTTTTATCTTGGTTCAATTGGTGGCCCGGCTGCGCGACTGGCGCAAGATTGCATCAAGAAAGTTGAAGTTCTAGATTTCGCCGAACTCGGTATGGAAGCTGTTTGGAAAATTGATGTTGTAGATTTCCCGGCCTTCATTGTCGTTGATGATAAAGGTGGCGATTTCTTTGCCGAGACTTCAAAGCCAATCACAATTGGCATGGGGCCCAAAAGTTAAAGCCCTAGGAGTTAAAGCCCTAGGAGTTAAAGACCTAAGCGTTAATTAGCAATCGGCTTAGTAATATTTAGAGCGCTTGAATTTAGCCCAAGCCTTGCACGGGGTGTCATATCGGATATCGATATAGCGAAGACCCCAAGAAATCTGAGTTACTGGGTTGGTGCGCCAGTCGGTTCCGATAACTTCCATTTTGGTAGCTGGCAGAGCTTGTGGAATTCCGTGAGCACCTGAGCGACGATTGCTCGCCTTGTAGTTCCAGTGGCTCTCTTTAGTCCAGAGGCTATCGAGGCATTCATACTGAACATCGCCCCAGCCATATTTATCTTCCATTAAAACTTTGGCTACTTCGCGGGCGCCATCGGGGGTGCGGGCTAGTTCAACGCTGGCGCTGGCCGATGAAACCAAAGACATCGATGAGGCCAAAACTGTGGCTTCAGAAGATAGCTCGCTAAAGAGAGCAGCTTCGATTGGTGCAATTTCAGGATCAGCCTTAGAGGTTAAATAAACATCACCGGCTTGAGCATCGATAGGTGTTGGCAGGGTCAGCGAGGTCGTGGCTGGAAACTCAAGGCCATAGGCGCTTGGTTGCAAGATTGCGATACCTAAGAAAGCAGCCACAGTTGCCCAGATCGCTAATGCGCGACGAGAAGAGTTCAAATGAAAACTCACGGTGACTCCTTTCGGTACCCTTTAATCTCACCCGGTTGGGTGAGTAACAGGGTTTAGACTGGCAAGGCGCACTGACATCGGCAAATTTAAATACGCGTGAGTCGTAAATTCTAAGGAAAGCCACTTCCGGCACAGTTGTAAAAGTGCAGGTCACCTAGGCAGAAGTCCGAAATGTCCGATATGTGAGTGTGAGATTAAAAGAGAGCCTTTTTTGGCACCTCGCTGAGCCTGCCGACTAGTTAGGAATTGGGCCTTCGAGGAGCTCGGTCACCAGGGCAGCAATCGGTGAGCGCTCTGATCGGGTCAGGGTCACGTGGGCAAAAAGCGGGTGGCCCTTTAAGGTTTCGACCACGGCAACGACGCCATCGTGGCGGCCAACTCGCAAGTTATCGCGCTGGGCAACATCGTGGGTCAGGATTACTCGCGACGATTGGCCGATGCGCGAGAGCACGGTGAGCAAAACTCCGCGTTCGAGCGACTGGGCTTCATCGACAATCACAAAAGAGTCGTGCAGCGAGCGGCCGCGAATGTGAGTCAGCGGCAGAACTTCGATTAGTCCGCGGTCAATAATTTCATCGATGACTTGCTGGCTAACTAGCGCGCCCAAAGTATCGAAAACGGCTTGGGCCCAAGGCGACATTTTTTCGCCTTCGCTACCTGGCAAGTAACCCAGCTCTTGTCCACCAACTGGGTAAAGCGGGCGGAAAATTACTACCTTCTTATGTAACCGTTTTTCCATAACTGCTTCGAGTCCGGCGCAAAGAGCTAGCGCGCTCTTGCCAGTTCCGGCGCGACCGCCGAGGGAAACGATGCCGATATCTGGGTCAAGCAAAAGATCGAGAGCAATTCTTTGTTCAGCGCTTCGGCCATGTAAACCAAAAGCGTTGCGATCGCCCCGAACTAATTGCAATTGTTTATCGACGGTGACTCGGGCTAATGCGCTGCCTTTTTCGGAATGCAAAACGATGCCGGTATGCACTGGCACTTGATGGGCAACTTCGTGATCGGCGCGATCAGTGGCATAGAGGTCATCGATGATTTGGTGACCAACATCGATCTCTTCGATGCCAGTCCAGCCACTGTTGGAAACTGTCTCGGCACGATATTCCTCGGCCTCGACGCCGACTGCCGATGCTTTAACTCGAAGCGGTAAATCTTTAGTAACTAGAACAACTTTCTTGCCATCTGACATTAAATTCTTAGCAATGGCCAAGATGCGCGAATCATTAGTGCCATCGCGCAAGAAGCCATGAGGCAGCGAACTTAAATCGGTGTGATTGAGTTCGACCGAAAGGGTGCCGCCTTCAGGAGTGATCTTTAGCGGACGATCAAGGCGGCCATGAGTAATACGCAAATCATCTAAATATCGCAGTGCTGCACGCGCAAAATAGCCCAATTCTGGGTGGTCGCGCTTAGTCTCAAGTTCTCCAATAACCGCCACCGGAATGATGACCTCATGTTCGGCGAATCGGCCTAACGCGGCCGGATCGGCGAGCAGAACGCTGGTATCTAGGACATAAGTTTTTCTATCCGCAGCGCTCAAGAAATTCCTCGCATTCAAATTTGAAAGTATTCAGAGGTCATATTTAGTTGTTATAGGCGATGTGCAAACGCTAGAACTGCGGTGAAAGATATTGCTTTCGACACGCGGTCGAGAAAAGTTAAATCTAAATGACTATTTACCAAGCCGACGATGACGGGTTGAGTAAGAACGCAGAGCTCGCAAGAAATCTACCCGACGGAAATCTGGCCAATAAGCTTCGCAGAAATAATATTCAGATTGCGCACTCTGCCAGAGCAAGAAACCGCCAAGGCGTTGTTCGCCCGAAGTTCTAATCAATAACTCGGGGTCGGGTTGGCCAGCGGTATATAGATATTTAGCAATCTCATCTGCCGAGATGTTCTCGGCTGCAGCTGCTAAATCGTGGCCATCATTTTTTTCAGAAGTTAAGTAACTCTTAACTGCGTCAACAATTTCACGACGGCCGCCATAACTAATTGCCACATTAACTTCTAGGCCATCATTACGAATCGGTTTTAGCGCAGAGAGTTTGGTTGCTAGCCACTCTGGCAATAAATCTAGGGCTCCCACCGCTTTGATATTCCAGCGACCAGTTGCCGATAGCTCATCGACGGTATTGCCGATGATTTCTAAAAGCGCAGTTAACTCTTCATCAGTTCGTTTGAAATTATCGGTTGAAAGCAGCCAGAGAGTTACGACTTTTACTTCAGCTTCTTCGCACCAGCCCAGGAATTCCACGATCTTATTTGCCCCTGCGCGATGGCCATGCGCAGGTGTAGATCCACCAAGACTTTCCGAGTTCGCTTTAGCAAAACGACGATTGCCATCGAGAATTACGCCAACATGATGTGGGGTTTGGCTGAAATCTAAAGCCCGTACTAACCGATATTCATAGATCGGGTACAGCAGTGACTTAATAAAATTACGAATACTGCGATACAACTTTTCGCTCCGTAATAAGCGAAGCAACTGGCAGAGTTCCGGCCAAAATTAATCCGAGCATTTTCATGACTGGCCATTTAGCTTTGCTTGCAAATTGAAGGGCAGTTAGAACATATAGCGCGTAGATCCAACCGTGTACGAAAGGGATCCAGGTGACTTTGGCTTTCCAGCCATCGTTATCGAATAAATAGGCCACCGGCAGATCAACAAACCAGAGCAAAAGCGACATGATGCCGGCCAAAATCGCCATAGTTCGATATCGCTTAACTACGCCGCTCATATCTGGGGTTTGGTTCATGAGGTAACTCTACGACGATAGAACGGAAGGTAAAGCACCAAAGCGGCCATGAGCCACCAGATGAAGACATAAGAGATGTGCTGCCAGTAATAGCCAGGCACCTTGGAATTATCGACTGCAATCTCAAGGCGGGTGCGATCGATCTTGGCACCATCTACCACTTCGCTATTGGCCAAGATAAAACCGTCATAGAGATCAAAATCGGCAAGGCCAGCTTTAGTTAAAAGCAAGGTGCTATCTACGCGAGCTAAATTATCGGCTGAATTCGGGCCACGATCTGAGCTCTGACTTGGTTGCAGCACACCAGTGACTGAAACTTTTTGGGACATTGCAATTTGTGGTTCGGTTAAACGTTCTGACCAGAGCCCGCGAACAACCAGGATTGCTGATTTAGCATCTACCTGCAGCACGCCAACTTCCCAAGCTGTAGCTGCTACCCCATCGGAAACTTGATTCTCGCTTTTAAAAGTTGCGATGTAGTTACCTTGCGTCGAAACGTTTTTTAAGAAATTTCTAGCATCAATAGTCACGCGAGGTTTTGCAAGTGAATTCAATTCAATGGGTTCGGTAACTTCAATAATAGTTCGAGTCGAAGATTTTAATTCACGTGCCCGATCTAACTGCCAATTTCCTAAACCGATAAATGCTCCGGCCATAAGCGCTATTCCTAGCCCAGCCAAAATGCGTTCGTACAGTTTAATTCGTTTCTTCCTCGCTACGTTTTTGCATACGTGTGTAGCGCTTATAAAAGCTGCGCATTAGAAAGACCATGGCGGTACACAAAACGATCATAGTTAAGGAGCCAGCTGCGCCAATTTCTACATCTTTCATAACTATTCCTTTGCTGATCGTTAGGACTTGATCTTACTGATTAATACGAGAGAATACTCTTATGGCTAATGACTTCGATTACAACGATCGTTACGGCATAAAGCCTGCTGCGCGTTGGCGCCCAGTCGCTGCGGTAATTCTCAGCGTTGGCTTAATCTGGTTACTTTGGGCCGGGTTACATCATGCTCGACCTGAGATCACCTTTAGATTGATTTCATTTACAGTTACCGATGATCGCGAAACCGAAATTCGTTTTGAAGCTACCCGCCGCGATGTAAACCGTGAACTAACTTGCACCTTGGTTGCTCGAGATTTTGACAAGTTAATTGTTGGCCAAATCGATGATGTGATTCCTGCTGGCCAGGGCTATATCGATCGCACCGCCACAATTCCTACGCGTAATTTGGCCGCTACTGCCACCGTTTTACGCTGTCTTTAAACTGCACTACCCTTTCCCCTTATGAGTTCACAGACCTGGTTAACGCAAGAAGCAGCTGATCGCTTAGCTGCTGAACTCGCCAACCTCGAAACTGAGGGACGTACCGAAGTCATTAAGAAGATCGAAGCTGCTCGCGCCGAAGGTGATCTAAAGGAAAATGGCGGCTACCACGCTGCGCGCGATGAGCAAGGCAAGATCGAAGCACGTATTCGCCAACTAAAGCAGATGTTAGAGAATGCAACTATTGGCGCACCACCAGCTAGTGCCGATGGCGTAGTTGGTGCCGGCATGGTTGTAAGTGCCATTGTTGCCGATGATGAGATGAGATTCTTACTTGGGTCGCGCGAAATCGCTACCGATGATTTAGATGTT
>CAIXTG010000083.1 GCA_903922325.1 uncultured Actinomycetes bacterium | reverse complement strand
GCGCGTTTAAGCGGAATCAGAACTAGTTCGGTGCGCACCTTAAGTTGGGCAATATCAGGTGCTGCTTCATCTCTGGCTGGCTTGTTGGTAACACCGAGTGCGAACTTATCGCCAAATACCCTTGATCTAATTCTCATTATTGGCTTCACCGCTACTGTAATTGGCGGCTTAGATAGCCTTCCGGGTGGCGTAATCGGTGGATTTATTCTGGGTCTCGTAATCTCATTTGTAAATGTATATCGATCACCGTCGGATATTTTCTTAGCAATTTTGGTACTTCTACTAATTGTCTTATTGGTTCGCCCACAAGGCTTGTTAGGCAGCAAGGAGGTGCGCCGTGTTTAAGCGCATCCAAACTGGCAACCTGATTAAGACTTTTATTTTCTTTGCGGTAATTTTCTACTTAGGCAAAGTTTTTGATCCCTATAACCAAGGTCAACTTTCAGTGGTCTTGATGTACTTCATTGGAATTTTGTCGATCACTTTCTTGACCGGGTTATCTGGCCAGATTTCACTTGGCCAAGGCGCATTGATGGCAGTTGGTGGATACACCTGTGCCCTCGGAATTTTAAATCTGGGATTAAATTATTGGCAATCAATTATTTTCTCAGTTCTTGCATCCCTAATTGCTGGTTGGATTTTGGGAATAACAGCAGCTCGACTAACTGGTCCGTATCTAGCGGGAACGACTTTAGTTATTGCGCTTGCAATCCCATCACTAGCAAATCGCTTTGAATCTGTATTCGGCGGCGATGTTGGCTTAAATGTTGAATTTGGCGCCCCACCTCAGTGGTTTGTTAATCTCATCGGTGAAATTGGATTCGAACAGTGGCAACTATTTGCCACCTTGCCGTTTGCTTCAATAGCTTTATTTTTTGCTCTTAATTTGTTTAAGTCACGTACCGGTCGAAGTTGGCGCGCCGTTCGTGATCACGAAATTGCAGCGTCCCTTGCTGGCATCAATGTGCAGCGCATGAAGATTTTTACTTTTGTAGTTGCCTCAGGTTTTGCTGGTTTAGCTGGCGCCATGTATGGCTTACGTGGAATTGTGGGACCTAGCGTTTATCCGATCTCGCTTTCACTCACCTTGTTAACAGGAGCTGTTCTTGGTGGGTTGCGAAGTATCGGAGGCGCCTTTATCGGTGCTGTGCTGGTCGTCTTCTTGCCGGATTTAATCGAGTCACTAAGTGGCACTTGGGAAATTGCCCCTCAGATCGGTAACTACCTCCCTGCCATGGTCTCGAGCATCCTGCTGATCCTGACAGTTGTCTTAAACCCAGCTGGTATTGCTGGCGGGTTACATCACCGCAAGCCACGCCACAAATAGCCTGATCAAATAACGCCCGAGTAACGATTGCGGTGTGGATAGGTCAATTCGTTCACTTTCTGTTCACCCTCTGCTAGTTTGAGCGTGTTCTGGATCACCTCTGGTCCAGGTTCCGACTAGATAGCGCAATTGCTACCTGGCGGTATATCGAAGTAGAAAGAGTGAACGCAGTGAATATACGTGCATCTCTATCTCGCAAGAAGCTAATCGGCCTAACCGCCGTGCTCATCGCGGGATCAATGACACTTGCCGAAATTCCGGCAAATGCAGCCGACCCAGGCGTAAGCGCTACCGAAATTGTTTTAGGTATGCAGCTTCCTGAAACAGGCGCAGCAAGTCCTGGCTACAACAAAGTTGATGACGCAATGCGCGCTTACTTTGATTATGTAAATTCTAAAGGCGGCATTGGTGGAAAGAAAATTCGCCTCGAAGTTAAAGATGATACTTATAAGGCGGGCTTAACCATTTCTACTGCTTCTTCCCTTATTAATAAGGAAAAAGTTTTTGCTTTCATCGGAAGCATCGGAACCCAGACTCACATCTCAGTGATCAAGGACATTAATCGTCGCAAGATTCCTGATGTATTTGTTAACTCCGGTTTTTCTGACTTCTACAAACCAACTACCTACCCAACAACCTTCGCGGCTCTTGGTACATATGTAACCGAAGCGAAAATCATGGGCAAGTATCTAAAGGAGAAGTACCCAGATAAGAAGATTGGTATCTTGTATCAGTCTGATGACTTCGGTAGAAACTCGCTTGAAGGTTTCGCTAAAGCTGGTTTAACTTTCGAAGCTAAGAAGACATCAGCTGACTTTATTGCTGGTACTCAGGGTTCTGTTGGCCTTGCAAGTCAATTGACACAACTGAAAGCTAATGGCGTTGAAATTGTAATTATCGCCGCTGTTTCATCAGCAACCGCGGTAGCTCTTCTAACTGCAAGCGCACTTGGCTACAAGCCAGATAAGTGGGCGGTAATTAGCGTTGGTGCAGATGCAACTACTTTCCAGACTATTGCCGGTTCAAAGGGAGTTCCAGCTTCAATGAGTGCAGCAATGCTCACTGGCTTGATCTCAGCGTCACACGCACCAGCTCCTGGAGATTCCAGCGATGAATATGTCACTGCTTTCAAGAAGATCAATGATGACTTCAATAAGGGCGCTGACAAGCGTTGGGATAACAACGTTCTACAAGGCATGAATATTGGCTATATGGCAACCGGTGCTCTTAAGGGCACTTTGAATCCCAAGTCAACTTTCTCAGCCAAGAACAATAAAACTTGCCAAGCAAATGCCAAGAAGAACACTCTGACTCGCGTCTGCTTTATTGACTATATCGAGACAAATGGCAGCAAGATTGAAAGTGCTGCATTCTCAGCGCTGCAATATTCAACAACCACTCACGAAGCATTTAGTGGTTTCTGGATTGGCGCATATGACGCAGCAACTGTTCTGCAGCCGGTAAGCGGAACTCGCGTTGTTTATTCAACTGATTCCGGAAATGGTTCGGTAACAGTTTCCAACTACAAGCGTCCAGCAATCGCTGCTGATGCTCTACCAAAGAACTAGTAGGTAAAAATGAAAACTATTTCTATGCGCAAATCAATTGCCGCAATTGGTGCAGCAGCTCTTCTCTCAACTGCTGCAATTGCAATCGCACCTAGTGCTTACGCTGCCGCGCCAACATGTTCAACCGCCTCAAGTGGGATTGAAACTTGTACTGGCACGCTAAGCAATGGCGCTGGTTACTTGATTAAAGTTCCAGCACGCTACAACGGAACTTTCTTCTACTGGAACCATGGAATTCGTTTCACTTACCCACTTCCAGGTGTAATCACAGTTCCTAAGGGTGTTGAAGAATTGACACCTAGCAATGTGCCAGAAGCAGCAATGTTGCGTGCTGGTTACGGCTTAGCAACTTACGATGGTGTTTCAACTGGTGGTCTACGTGGTTGGAATACTGCTGATCGCGTTGAAATGCTGAAGGAACTAATTGACACCGTAAAAGCTAAATACACCGTAAGAAAAGGTGTGGCATACGGATCATCACAAGCTGGTTCGATTCTGACCCCGTTCATTGAGAAGTATCCAACTTATGCTGACTCAGTCGGCATCATGGCTGGCGTTACTCCTTCAATTGGTCAAGAAGTCCAATCCCTTTGCGATGCTTTCTATATCTTGAGCGTTTTCGCTGATCCAACCATTAAGGGTTGCGCAGCGATGGGCGTTAAAGGTTTAGCTGGCCACTATGCAGCAGCTGCTGAATTCGGCAAAGTTGTTGCACTGTTAACTGCGTGGGGCGGAAACCTAGGTGCACCAGGACTTGAATATCCGGCAGCGCTAAAGGGCTCTGGAATCCCACAACGTTCAGCACTATTGCTAACTGGTCTTTTGATTGGTTTGCCAACAAAGAGCGCGCACATGGATGGCATCACAACTAGCCCAGTTATTGCCGAACAGAGCATTAACGCAACAGTTGCGATCCTAGAAAACTTCGGCGAAGCAATTGCAACTGGAACTTTCGGCGGTCAAGCGATCTCTGAAATTACTGGTCCTGGCTTCTATGACAACACCAAAACAAACTGGTTTAGCTTGCTAGATCCAGCTGATTCAGGTCGTTTCAATCTTGGTCTTTCAGGTGACGGTGCAATCAATGCAATGCTTGGTGTTCTTTCATTGGCGCCACGCGTTACTGGTGATCCAGCAGCTGTTGCTAAGTTGAAGGCACTAGATAAGAGTAAGTTCGATACCACTAAGCCAGTTGTCCTGCTTTCAAATGAAGCAGACCGCCTGGTATTCCCTGGTAACGGAGCTCTCTATGTAGATAAGGCTCGCGCAATCTACGATGCGAAGTTAGCAACATATGAAGCTGCTCGTGATGCTGCTAAGACCAGCGAAGAGCGCGCAGCTGCAGCTAGATTAAAGCCAGTCTGGAACGTTGCTTCACTTTATGCAATGACACCAGAGACCTACACGGTTTACACCGCTCAGGGCTTGCCGAATCTAGCTGGCGCTCCATCACCTTCAGGTGTTGGTCACCAGAACTTCACCTTGAAGCAGATGATGGCTTGGGTAAAGATCTTGGCTCATGCTGCTGATACTGGAAAAGTCGGTTCACCTGGCTATCTACAGCAGTACATCAAGAAAGCACCATACTTGAACTCAGATTTGGATTACCGTCCATCTGATTTGAAGTACATCTGGTAACTTCTTAATTAAGTAAGAATGAAGGGCCCGGGGCAACTCGGGCCCTTCATTCTTTTTAGTAGGTAAACTTTCTCAGTGATCGCAATTGCAACTCCCGATGAGATGTTCGCTTTAGGGGCAAAACTTGGGGCACAACTTAAAGCCGGCGATCTAATCCTTTTAAATGGCCCACTTGGCGCTGGCAAAACCCTATTAACTCAAGGTATTGGTAGCGCTTTAGGCATTACCGATATTACTTCGCCTACCTTTGTTATCTCGCGGGTGCATTTTGGCGCGTTGCCCCTTATTCATGTTGATGCTTATC
>CAIXTG010000082.1 GCA_903922325.1 uncultured Actinomycetes bacterium | reverse complement strand
TGTGGAGCATGAACTCTCAGCCCCAGGTGCTATTGCCTGGACACATATCCAATAACTTCCATCATCCCAGCTCGACGTTGAAAACTTTCGCCCATCAGCTGGGAAGTCAGTAAATTCGTTAGTGATTGTATTCCAGGTCTTGACCACATAATTAATTTTTATATTAGGGTCGCTGACAGTAATGGGATCCCAGGCAATTTCTTCAATATTGGAGTCCATAAAGAAATTGACTGTTGGAAGCTTTTCAAAAACTCTTGCTAAATAAAAAGTATTGCATTCACTCTCATCACTTGAACTGCGTACCTGTACGCATATCCAATACTCTCCTGCCGTCCAATCGACAGTCGATAAACTTACGTCATTTGTTTTATACTCTTTCGATCTATTCGAGGCTTTATCCCTTGCTATCACGGTATAACCAGCCAAGAGAGCCGGCGCAGAAACGGTTACAGGACTCCATGAAATCATTCGTTTATCGACATCAAATACGTGAGTGACTTTTGGCAAAGGTGGCAATACAGTAAAACTCCAATTTAATGGTGATATGCCGGTGCCTGTAATAGATACGGAATGTTTTCCGGGGTTTAGTGGCGATTTAGCTATAAGCAAAACTAGTTTTTCACCAGCCATAATTTCATTGCCATATGAAATTACTCGATCGGTTGAAACCCAGGAATATTGAGTGACAACACATAAATCTTCCCCTGGCAGGAGTGTTTTACCATCAGGCGTTACGATCTTGCCGGTGATGTCGCGTGGTGGGGTGCTTGTTAAGGAGGCGAAAACTGGTAGTCCGCGAAAGTTTTCCCAATCCTTGCCACAAGACTCTCTTGGGTCGGGGCTCTCGCCCGAGAATTTGTTAAGTCGAACGATTGCGCCATCGCCAGGAAAAGTAATTATCCCCCTTCGACTCCCTACCAAGCCGTTTATTACATCTAAGCCAGTATGAGCCGCACCAGTCCTATCATCAATCGCAGTTGCGTACCCTGTTGTCTTTAGATTATCTCGGAGAAGACCAATAGCATGAAGTGGAGCTTGCATCCAGGAATCAATAGCAGCTGACTCTCTTGCGACAGGCGTTAGATTCGTTCCACTATTTGCACCTTCCTTTGTGTAATAAGGACTTTCTGGATTCTCTGAGTGTGGGTTCTCATAAATTCCTGTGAAATACTTTGGATCACTTTTCGCCAAATAAATTGAGTGTTTCATAGCATTGGCTGAAAATATTGGGCTCTCAGTTACTGGTTCAACACCCGACGATAAACGATAGTAATTCAATGTTTCAAGCCAGCCAGCATCCTTTGAAGGAACGGCAATCGGATTAGCAACGCTAGGAGTCGGAATTATTAATAAAATAATGACCAAAATTACCCGTAGGCAAATTCTTTGTAGCTTCATCAGCAACCGCTCTCCAAGCCTACTTGCGCCCTAACTCTAAGTCCTCAAGTTTTATTGAGCAAGAGTGTTACATTCAAAGAACGTAATATCTTTTTGAATTTCAAATTGGCTTAGAGTTCTAATTATTTCAGGCCCAACACCCCAGGGTTCAATACCTCGGCCTCTACTTCAATGGCAGAGTTACTAGGAGTGAGAGCTTTGCTCGAGTGCAAATGGAATTCATGCTGGTGCCCCGAGTGGGGGTCGAACCCACACTGGGAGGATTTTAAGTCCTCTGCCTCTGCCATTGGGCTATCGGGGCCATGCGATAAATCTTTTAGGAACTAACGAAGAACGTGGGCAAATCTACCCGCTTTTTTGAGCACTGAATCCAACATTGGTTTGGTGAGCTTTCCAGTGAAAGTGTTCTGCTGGCTGGGGTGGAAACTAGCCATAATCAGGTACTTCACGCCATTGTGCTCGTATTTAACCTCTGCCCCATGGCCAAACTTGGCTCGCTTCACCGGGTGGCCTAATTCGGCCAGAGCTGAGAAAAGTGCGACCCAGGCAAAGTTTCCGAGGGCCACAAATGCTCTGGTAGTCGCCAATGAAAGTTCTAACTCACGTAGAAACCATGGCGAACATTGATCACGTTCTTCGGTGGTTGGTTTGTTATCAGGAGGCGCGCATCTAACAGCCATTGAAATTCGGGTATCTCGAAGTTCTTGGCCATCGTCGCGCGATGTACTTGTTGCAATTTTCGCAATACCTAAACGATGAAGAGAGCCATAGAGCCAATCACCAGATGGATCACCCGTGAAAATGCGTCCAGTGCGGTTTGCACCGTGCGCACCAGGTGCTAATCCAACAATCATTAACTTTGGTTTGGCCGAACCAAAACCGGGTACAGCTTTGCCCCAGTATTTTTCATCTTGGTATGCCTTGCGTTTAACACCTGCAACTTCTTCGCGCCATTCAACGAGTCGTGGGCAATCGCGACAAGCGATGATTTTCTTTTCGAGCAATGGCAAAGTTTTTACGCTTTGCGCCAATTTCTTACTTGGCAAGCGACCATGCCATTCCGTCGAGAATATCGTTTTCAGATGCCACAAATTCAGTAGCGCCAGTTGCTTTTACTATTTTAGAAAGTACTAATGAGCCAGCTGTAATTACGTCGACACGACCTGGGTGCATATAGCCAAGGGCGGCACGTTCTTCGCGGGTCATTGATAAGAACTTGTTGCTAACGGCATGTACTTGATCGGCAGAGATGCGGGATAAATGAATTGCTTGACGATCATATTCCGGCAAATTAAGCGCAGCGGCTGCAACAGTTGTTGCGGTGCCAGCTACACAAACCAAAGTCTTGGCACCCTTAATATCTACGCTGGCATAGGCAATATCTATTGCGTTTTGAATATCACTTCGAGCGATTGCTATTTCATCGGCAGTCGGTGGATCATTGTGAAAATGGCGCTCAGTCATGCGAACACAACCAATATTTACACTAATTGCACTCTCTACTGAGTCGGTGCCTAAAACAAACTCAGTTGAACCGCCACCAATATCGACGACTAAGAAGGGGCCATCTGCGCGGCTAAATTCACGGGTTGCGCCAGCAAATGAAAGGCGGGCTTCTTCATCCCCTGAAATTACTTCTGGTTCAATACCTAGACGTTCTTTAACGCCATCGACAAATACTTCGCGGTTTAGTGCATCGCGGGTTGCACTAGTCGCGCAGAAACGCAGCTTTTCAACACCACGTCGGGCAAGTTCAGCTGCATACAAATCAACGGCTGCAAAAGTGCGAGAGATAGCATCTGGGTGAAATTGATTAGTTTCATCAACGCCTTGGCCAAGACGTACAACTTGCATCTGACGTGTTATTTCACGGAAATTATTTCCTTCGATATCGGCAATTAATAACCGAATTGAATTAGTTCCGCAATCAACCACACCTACGCGCATTAGTTTGCCTTTACATTCTCTGTGATGCTACATGGCTGATCTTTCCACCACTGCGGTAATTTTGCTAACGCTTCATCGCCTAATGGATTCACATCTGGGCCAGCACAAAGCGAATGTGCAACTAATGAGTGTAAGCACTTAACTCGATCTGGCATTCCGCCAGCGCTAATGCCTTCGACTTCAGGGACATCCATTTTAAGAACTGCACGTGCAGCTAAGTAATCTTCATGAGCCGCTGCATATGCACCAGCTAATTCGGCATCAGTTGCTAAACGTTCGTTCATTTCGCCCATTAAGCCAGTTGATTCAAGGGTGGAGATAGCCCCTGTTAATCGCGGGCAAGTGGCATAAAAGTAAGTTGGAAATGGGGTGCCATCGCCAAGACGTGGTGGGGTTTCAACTACTGCTGGTTTTCCGCATGGGCAGCGATAACCAATTGCGTGAACATCGCGTGGAGTGCGGCCTAATTGGGCTTCGATGCAATCTAGATCGTCTTGCGATACTTCGCGTTCGGACATTAATTAGAGCCGGTTTCAGTAATCGATGCGATTAAGCGGTTATACCAAGGCAAACCAACTGGAATGTTATTTGCGACATCGGTTTTATTCTCTTCAGCCTGAGTTGTTGCATCAGTAACGATGTATTGACGTTCGCCCGGCAAAACAAAGTGCAGTCGAGCACGAGCTTGAGACTTTACATATTCTGGGTCGCGCCATAGTTCGAGTTCTTTGCGAGCTTGGGCAACTGCGGCATCGCCTGCTTTGATCTGTGCTTTTACCGCACTGATTTCAGCACGCTGTGAAAAATAATGTTGCACCGGTGGCGCGATGGTGAGGGCTAAGAAGAAAAGAAAGAAGCCCAGCACCAGTGCACGACTATTGGTATTGCGTCGACGATTAAAGTTTAAACGACGACGTGCCATGGTTTAAGTTCGCTTATGCCTTAAAACGTGGGAATGCTCCACGGCCAGCGTACTTAGCACCACTTGCAAGTTCTTCTTCAATGCGTAGCAATTGGTTGTACTTAGCTACGCGCTCGGTACGAGCAGGCGCACCAGTTTTAATCTGACCGCAGTTAGTTGCAACTGCGAGATCAGCAATAGTGGTGTCTTCAGTTTCACCTGAACGGTGTGACAACATGCTTCGATAGTTTGCATGTTGCGCCATTGAAACTGCATCAAGCGTTTCAGTTAGGGTTCCGATTTGGTTTACCTTAACTAGCAGCGCGTTAGCTGTATTAGTTGCAATGCCCTTTGCTAGACGCTCAGGGTTAGTAACAAATAGATCATCGCCCACGATTTGAATACGGGAACCAAGAACACTGGTCATCTCGGCCCAACCAGCCCAGTCTTCTTCGTTTAGTGGGTCTTCGATTGAAACGATTGGGTATGAGTTAACGAGATCGGTGTAATAAGCGATCATTTCACCTGATGAACGAAGTGAACCTTCGAACTTATATTGACCATTCTCATGGAATTCAGTGGCCGCAACATCCATCGCAAGTGCGATGTCAGTACCTGGTTTAAAGCCGGCCTTAGTGATTGCTTCAAGAATTAGATCAAGAGCAGCGCGGTTGCTATCAAGGTTTGGTGCAAAGCCGCCTTCGTCGCCAACGCTAGTTGCTAGACCGCGTTGCTTAAGCACTGACTTAAGTGCGTGATAAATCTCGGCGCCCCAGCGAAGTGATTCGCGGAAAGTTGGTGCACCAATTGGGGCAACCATGAATTCTTGAATATCAACGTTGGTATCAGCATGTGCGCCACCGTTGAGAATGTTCATCATTGGCACTGGTAGCAAGTGCGCATTTGGACCACCGAGGTAGCGGAACAGTGAAAGGTCTGCACTTTCAGCAGATGCTTTAGCAACTGCAAGTGAAACACCAAGAATCGCATTTGCGCCTAAGCGAGATTTATTTGCAGTGCCATCAAGTGAAATCATGGCGCTATCAATAATGCGTTGGTCTTGGGCATCGAAACCAATAATGTTTGGCCCGATTTCATCATTTACAAATGCAACAGCTTTTTCAACACCCTTACCTAAGTAGCGAGTGCCACCATCGCGAAGTTCAGAAGCTTCGAATGCACCAGTTGAGGCACCGCTTGGAACAGCAGCGCGTGCTTGGGTGCCATCTTCTAATTGAATTTCTACTTCAACGGTTGGGTTTCCGCGGGAATCAAGAATTTCACGGGCGCCGAGCGCTTCGATAATTGCCATGATGGCCTCCTATTGCTAATTGTTAACTATTTAATTAACTAGAGAGATCAGCGCTGAACTCAGGTGAGCAGTCTACCGCGCTTCATTGCTTTGGATCTGCGCCATTAGAGCGCGTGCCCGCTGGCGTAGTAATGCATCGAGGTCAATCTCATTTGCAGTGGCCCAAGCCGCGATTGCGACAATCTGTTCAACCGCCATTTCGGCATCGTTAACCTGCGCTGTTGGCAGATCTAAGGAAACTCCATATTTCTCAGCGCGGTGCAAAAGCTTTGAAATCAAGGGCAGTGAAGGCTGCGAGAGAGCAACGCCATCAACTGCCGATGTGCGACCCTTTTCGGCAGCTTTAATCTCTTCCCAATTGGAAATAACTTCAGCGACGCCAGATACCTGCACATCAGCAAATACATGCGGATGCCGGTTGATCAACTTATCTGCAATGCCGCGTGCCACATCTTCGATCGTAAATGGGTTCTGCTCATCATCTTGCGCGATGCGAGCATGGAAATAGACCTGCAGCAGTAGATCGCCGAGTTCTTCTTGCAAGCCAGCGCGATCATTAGTTTCAACCGCGTCGATAAATTCGTACGACTCTTCAAGTAAATATTTGATCAGGGATTCGTGCGTCTGTTCGGCATCCCAAGGACAACCACCAGGTGAACGTAATTTGTTCATTACCTCCGCAAGGCGCAGAAGTTCTGACATTTACTTTAGCGAATTAGTTAGAAGCTGAAGGTGAAACTACATCGCTGACAGCGGCTGTAACTTCAGCAGTTTCTGGATTCCAGACACCATAGCGTGGGTTAACTGTGACTTTGTTGGTCTTGCCAGTTGCCACTATTAATTCCTGCATCTTGGTTGGAATATCTGCTTCAGGAACGCCTGCTGCTACGAAATTCTGTTGAATTTTTTCGGAATTCAATACTGCTTCTAAATAAATATCAAAATCAGATGATGCGATGCCAGCGCCAACAAGTGCCTGTGGCAAATTAGCTACGCCACCGACTTGCTGAATGATTACTTCGCGGCGAGTATCAATCTCGGCCTTAGTTACTTTTACTTTGATTGAAGTTGCTGCAGCTTTTAATAGACCTGCGAATAAATGGAAACGTAGTTGGCTGCGGTTTAGTTCTTCGCCAGTTTCTAATTGCATTTGGGTGGTATCAACACCGGTGCGCTCAGCCATTACGGTATCGATGCTGGTCTGCACGGTTGCTTGAGTAATCTTGGTGCTTCCGATTGTTGCGGCCGCGCCAACTTGTGAGCAACCAGTTAGGAAAAGTGCGATTGCTGCAACAGAGGCAATTGTGACTGCGGTGAATTTTTTCAAGATTTACTCACTTTCGGGTTAGCCGCTAATTCGGTTACGGCTTCGGATACCCAAGCCAGAGTAGAAGTATCCCCCATAACTGGAGTGCTTTCGGACGGATTCCACGCTGCGGCCTTAGGTAGCGCGACCAAAACTGTGCTCGCCGCGCTCTTATAAATAGACCCTGGATACACACGGGCCAGGCGAAGTTGGCGTGATTCGGCCAGCGTCAGCGGCGATAAACGTAGGAATTTGCCGGAAATCACGACTTCACGAAGTTGCTGACCTTTAGCAAGTGCTCGCAGCTTGGCCACTCCAAGGAGTGCTTGTGCGGTTTCTGGCAGTTCGCCAAAACGATCAATTAATTCGGCCGCAATTGAATCTACATCGGCATCGCTCTGCACATCAGCTAAGCGGCGATAAAGATCAAGGCGCAGCCGTTCACCCGGTACATATTCTTCGGGTAGATGAGCGTTAATAGGAATTTCAATTTTGCATTCATGATTTGGTTCTTCAGTTTCGATAAAACCAGTTTTGTAATCTTGCACTGCTTCGCCAACCATGCGCATATAAAGATCAAAACCAACATCGGCAATATGGCCTGATTGTTCGCCACCGAGTAAATTGCCAGCGCCACGAATTTCTAGATCCTTTAGAGCTACTCGCATACCGGCACCAAGATCGGTATTTGACGCAATTGTTTTTAAGCGATCAATCGCGATTTCCGAAAGTGGTTGATCGGCTGGATAAAGGAAGTAGGCATAAGCACGTTCGCGACCACGACCTACTCGACCACGCAATTGGTGAAGTTGCGACAGACCAAACATGTCGGCACGTTCGACAATTAAAGTGTTGGCATTAGCAATATCAAGTCCGCTTTCGACAATGGTGGTGCAAACCAGAACATCGAAATCACGATTCCAGAATCCGAGAATTACATCTTCTAACATTGATTCGCTCATCTGACCATGTGCTACCCGGATACGTGCTTCTGGCACTAACTCTTGCAAACGAGACGCAGTGCGATCAATTGATTCAACGCGATTATGAATATAGAAAATTTGGCCATCACGTAAAAGTTCGCGGTGTATGGCAGCAGCAATCTGGGCATCTTCACTAGCGCCCACATAAGTAAGAATCGGATGTCGTTCTTCTGGTGGTGTTGTAATCGTGGACATTTCGCGAATACCAGTTACTGCCATTTCTAACGTGCGCGGAATTGGCGTAGCTGACATAGAAAGCACATCGACAGTGGTGCGTAATTTCTTTAGAGATTCTTTCTGTTCAACGCCAAATCGCTGCTCTTCATCGACGATTACTAGCCCTAAGTCATTGAAAACCACATCGCTTGAGAGGATTCGATGGGTGCCGATAACAACATCAATGGCACCTTCGCCCAGGCCTTGAGTAATTTCTTTGCTTTCCTTGGCGGTATTAAAGCGAGACATGCCAGCAACCTTGATGGGAAAACCGGAATAACGTTCGGTAAAAGTTTTGTAATGCTGTTGCACCAATAAAGTTGTTGGCACCAATACCGCTACTTGCTTGCCATCTTGCACCGCTTTGAATGCGGCGCGAATTGCAATCTCGGTTTTGCCGTAGCCAACATCGCCGCAAATAATGCGATCCATCGGAAACGGACGTTCCATGTCGCGCTTAACTTCATCAATTGTGGCCAATTGATCAAGAGTTTCAATATAGGAAAAGGCATCCTCGAGTTCGCGTTGCCATGGCGTATCTGGTGAGAACGCAAAACCTGGTGCACTTGTGCGTGCGGCGTAAAGCCGAATTAGCTCGCCGGCAATTTGGCGAACTGCTTTTCGGGCGCGACCCTTAGCTTTCTGCCATTCCCCGCTACCAATTCGGTGAACAGTTGGTGATTCACCGCCAATGTATTTACTTACTTGCTCTAGCGAATCAGTTGGCACAAAAATGCGATCACCCGGTTGGCCACGTTTGGCTGAGGCGTATTCAATAATTAAATACTCACGAACCACCCCAGCAGTTTCGCGCTGAATCATTTCGACGTAGCGACCGATGCCGTGTTGCTCGTGAACTACAAAATCGCCAGCTTTTAACTCAAGCGGGTCAACGCTTTGTTTACGTTTTGAGGGCAAGCGATCTGAATCTTTAACCCGAGATTTACTGCCAGTTAGATCATGTTCGGTAATAAAAAGTATTTGCGCACTTGGATACGAGAAGCCGTAAGTAATCGGCGTAGTTGTTATATGAATCAAGCCAGCTGTTGGTTTTGCCTGCAAGTGATCAACCACGTAAACGGGTAGATCAGCGCCTCGGAATATGCCGGCATACCGTTCAACCATGCCATGGCCATTAGCTGTGAAAATCACCTTGAAGTTATTTAAAACTGCCTCCCCCAGCACAGCTAATAGTTGATCCAGATCGCCACGCAACGGATCAATCGCTGAGATCGCCATAAAGTCGGTATTTTCACTTAAGTCAGAACCAAAAGAATTTAGCGAACGGCGATTAAGGCCTAAGGTAATAATCTTTTCAGCCAGTTCATCCCAGGCCAGGTAAGTACTTACGCCCGTATGTACTGGAGCAACTGCGCCAACTGCGGCGTTAGACCAAGAAGCGGCCAAGAATTCATCATTGGTAGATAGAAGATCTGCCGCCCTGGAACGGATTCGTTCTTCATCTAGAAAAATAATTTCGGTATTCGCGGGCATGCGATCTAGCAAAGTTTCTTGCTCTTCGATCAACAATGGAATCAAAGATTCCATGCCTTCGGTGGCAATTCCGGCCGCCATTCGATCAAGCATTTCCGCAGCTGCTGGAAATTTAGAAATTAGATCATTGGCTTTTACTTGAATCTCTTCAGTCAGTAATAGTTCGCGACACGGAAATATCTCAAGTTTTCCAATTACCGGTTCAGAGGTTCGTTGCCCTGATACTTCAAAGTAATTTAACTCTTCAATTTCATCGCCAAAAAAATCGATTCGAATCGGGTGTTTAGTTAGTGGTAAAAATAAATCAATGATTCCGCCACGCACAGCAAACTCGCCAC
>CAIXTG010000081.1 GCA_903922325.1 uncultured Actinomycetes bacterium | reverse complement strand
GTTGAATCACATAATTATTTCCATCGCGAGAAAAAATATATTCCGCGTTGGGATGTTGGATTAGATAACGTCGGCGTTGAACTAATTGAAGAAATCATGACCGCACCTGCACTAAAACTTCTCGCGCGTTGTTCAGACCAAGAACTTTCATCAGATGAAATGTTAGAGATTGCTCTAAAAGAACTCGATGGAATTGTGACTGTTACGCATTCAAACCCTCACGATTCACTCTTAGAAATTTCTGCGATTGGTGTTTCAAAAGGTGCCACATTGGCAAAAATGGCAGCTCGTCTAAATATTGATGCAGCCGATTGCGTGTCATTTGGCGATAACCCAAACGATTTCTCAATGTTGCAATGGTGTGGTCGCTCATATGCAATGGCAGATGGCCACCCAGATGGACCAAAACACGCGAAATCAGTTGCGCTGCCACATACCGACGATGGTGTTGCGATTGTGATTGAAGAGCTGCTCGAACTTCCCGCTTAACTTCAAGTAATTTTTACTCAATTTTAGATAAGCGCCATCCTCAGGTAGATTACGCCGCGGAGGGCTCGCATAGCGGCCGAGTGCACCGGTCTTGAAAACCGGCAGGTGAAAGCCTCGAGGGTTCAAATCCCTCGCCCTCCGCCAGTTTTATTTAATACCTATTACCAGCATGCTTTCTTGTGGCTGATTTCATAGCGCTCAAGCAAGGCATCGCCTAGCGCGCAGAAAGCCATGAGAGGAGACTTCGCCTTAGTGTTTTATGAGTAAAGAACTAAGGGAGTCGTGAAATATGTCGGGAGTTTTCTCACCGGGCCGCGCCAAGATCAAAGAGCGCACCCTTCGCACCGATAAATGGTGGATCGAACCTGCGATTACTTTCGGAGTTCTATTTTCCTTCATCATCTACGCAACTTTCCGCGCATTTGAAGGTGCTAATTACTACAAAGATCACCTGATCTCTCCTTTCTATTCACCTTGCTTGTCTGAAGCCTGTGTACCCGAAGCAACAATTTTCGGATTTACCCCTGTTAGTGCCGAAATATTTAACTTCGCACTTTCACCAGCGTTAATTATTTTAATTTTCCCACTTGGTTTCCGTATGACTTGTTATTACTACCGCAAGGCTTACTACCGTTCATTCTGGATGTCACCACCTGCATGCGCAGTTGCTGAACCGCACACTAAGTACACCGGCGAAACTCGCGCGCCACTTATTTTGCAGAACGCACACCGTTGGTTCTTCTACGCCGGTTTAGTTTTCAACGTTTTCCTTACATACGACGCAATTATTTCGCTTAAGAATGTCGAAGGACAATGGGGACATTTAAGTGTTGGTTCAATTGTTTTAATTCTTAGCTCAACTCTTCTGTGGTTCTACTCATTGTCTTGTCACACTTGCCGCCACACAATTGGTGGTCGTTTGAAGAATTTCTCAAAACATCCATTGCGTTACAAACTATGGACACGCGTTTCAATTCTTAATCATTACCACCAACAATTTGCGTGGTATTCATTAGGAGCAGTTGCTTTTGCCGATATTTATGTTCGCCAAGTTGCAACTGGCGCCTGGACCAATTTCTACTTCTTCTAAAAGGGGCACGAGTAAATGACAAACATGGAACGTCATAACTACGACGTACTAATTATTGGCGCCGGTGGCGCTGGTTTACGTGCTGCTGTTGAAGCCCGCGAAGCAGGTTTGCGCGTAGCAATCATCTGTAAATCACTATTCGGCAAAGCCCACACCGTTATGGCCGAAGGCGGCGCAGCTGCCTCAATGGGTAATGTGAATGACAATGACAACTGGATGGTTCATTTCCGCGACACAATGCGCGGCGGAAAATTCCTAAATCATTACCGCATGGCTGAACTACATGCCAAGGAATCACCAGATCGCATTTGGGAACTTGAAGTTTGGGGCGCTCTCTTTGATCGCACTAAAGAAGGAAAGATCTCACAACGTAACTTCGGCGGACATGAATACCCACGCTTAGCTCACGTTGGTGACCGCACTGGTTTGGAATTAATTCGCACCATGCAGCAACGTATTGTTGCATTACAACAAAAAGATGGTCGCGAAACTGGCGATATGGAAAGTCATATAAAAGTTTTCGCAGAATTAACTATCACCGACATTCTTAAAGAGAATGGCAAAATCTCCGGCGCCTATGGTTATTGGCGCGAAAGCGGTAGCGAAGTTCTCTTCGAAGCACCTGCAGTTGTAATTGCAACTGGTGGCGTTGGTAAAACTTTCAAGATTACTTCTAACTCTTGGGAAGGCACTGGCGATGGCCACGCACTTGCTCTAAAGGCTGGCGCCAATTTAGTTGACATGGAATTCTTGCAATTCCACCCAACTGGAATGGTTTGGCCACCATCTGTTCGCGGAATTTTAGTTACCGAATCAGTTCGCGGTGAAGGCGGCGTTTTAACAAACAATAAAGGCGAACGCTTTATGTTTAAGTACATCCCTGATGTGTTTAAAGATAAGTATGCCGATAACGAAGCCGAAGCTGATCGTTGGTATCTAGATCAAGACAACAACCGCCGTCCGCCAGAGTTATTGCCTCGCGATGAAGTTGCGCGCGCAATTAACAGCGAAGTAAAAGCTGGTCGCGGCACCGAACACGGTGGCGTATTCCTAGATGTTTCAAAGCGTATTCCGGCTGATGTAATTAAAAAGCGTCTGCCATCTATGTGGCACCAGTTCTATGAGCTAGCTGGCGTGGACATCACTAAAGAAGCCATGGAAGTTGGCCCTACTTGTCACTATGTAATGGGTGGCGTTGAAGTTGAGCCAGATAACGCAGCAGCTGTTGGAGTTCCAGGGCTATTTGCCGCAGGCGAAGTTGCAGGTGGCATGCACGGATCAAACCGCTTAGGCGGAAACTCACTTTCTGACCTATTGGTATTCGGGCGCCGTGCTGGAATGGGCGCCGTTGAATATGTGAAGAACAACGGCGCTAACCCAGTTAGTGATGCGTCCATCAAGGCGGCCGCAGCTCGAATTGAAGCGCCGTTCTCACGCGAAGGTGGCGAGAATTCATATTCACTTCATGCCGAACTACAAGAAGTTACTCATAACTTAGTTGGCATTATCCGCACGGGCGCAGAAATCGAAGAAGCAATTGAAAAGATTGCCGACATTCGCAAGCGCAGTGCAAACGTTTCAGTTTCGGGTGGACGCAAGTTCAACCCAGGTTTCCACTTAGCTTTCGACTTAGACAACATGTTGTTAGTTGCTGAAAGCACCGCTAAGTCAGCTCTTCGTCGCGAAGAATCTCGCGGTGGACATACTCGCGATGATTTCCCTGGCATGAATTCAACTTGGCGTCAGGTCAACCACATCTCATCATTTGATGGCAAGCAAGTAAATGTAAAAGCACAACCTTTGCCACCAATGCCCAAAGAGTTATTTGACCTCTTTGATATTCACGAACTCGAGAAATACATGACACC
>CAIXTG010000080.1 GCA_903922325.1 uncultured Actinomycetes bacterium | reverse complement strand
GTTCTCGATGTAATTCACCGTGTGCAAGCAACTCAAATGGGCGATTTAGCTGTTCGCTGGAATTGCAAAGCCGGTAAGTGCGGATCTTGTTCAATGGAAATTAATGGCAAGCCTCGTCTTGCTTGTATGACACAAGTTGCTTCATATGGTGAAGATGAAACCATTACCGTTACGCCACTGCGTGCGTTCCCAGTAATTAAAGACCTCGTAACCGATGTGTCGTTTAACTACCGAAAAGCAATGGAAATCCCTGCTTATGAGCACCCTAAAGAGCTTGCGCCAGGCGATGCCCGTATGGAACAAATCGATGTCGAGCGCTCACAAGAGTTCCGTAAGTGCATTGAATGTTTCCTTTGCCAAGATACTTGCCACGTAATTCGCGATCACGAAGAGAATAAGAAGTCCTTCGCTGGACCTCGCTTCTTTATTCGCATCGCCGAATTAGATATGCACCCACTTGATATGTTGAAGAATCGCAAGCGCACTGCACAAGAAGAGCATGGCCTGGGCATGTGTAACATTACAAAGTGCTGTACTGAAGTTTGCCCAGAGCACATCAAGATCACCGACAACGCAATTATTCCGATGAAGGAACGTGTTGTAGATATTAAGTACGATCCAGCACGCATGTTCGCTGGTCTACTAAAGCGAGAAAAGCGCAACTAATGAATTTGCTAATCCGGTGGGGTGCACTAGCTGCTTCTTTCTGGGTAGCAACTGCGTTAATTCCAGGTATTGATGTTCTAGGTGGTTTCACAACTTATCTTTGGGTTGCGCTCCTTTTCGGATTAATCAATTCCATTTTGGGTGGCTTAGTTAAGTTGTTAACACTGCCTGCAGTGATTTTAACTTTTGGGTTATTTTTAATTGTTGTTAACGCTTCGATGTTATTACTTACCGCCGAATGGAGCGATAAGTTAAATGTCGATGGTTTCTGGCCAGCCGTTCTGGCATCACTGGTAATTAGCGTGATAACTCGAGTCCTGGGTGGAATTTCCAAGAAAGCGATTTCGAACTGAAGTCGTTACTACTTGTCTCGATCGGAGGCAGTGCAGGAACTTTGGTGCGCTTTGCATTAGGTCTAGTAATTGAAAATGATCGAACCGGCACACTGATTGCTAACTTAATTGGCGTCGCTCTCGCTGCCGCGTTATTAGTTCTCATGGAGCGGCGCGGAATCACCGAACTACGTCACCTACTTTTACCCGGTTTTTGCGCTGGTTTAACTACATTTTCGGCAGTAACCGCTGAATCTCTTGAGCCTAAAGATGGCGGCTTTGTGTTCTTGGCTGAAAATGTAATTTTAAGCTTGGTAATTGTGGCAATTGTGCTGCCGTTGGCTCGTAAAGTGATTCCGGTTCGCTCATGAGAGCCCTTTATGTAATCCTCGGTGCAGGTATTGGAGCGCCGGCTCGCTTTGCAATAGATCAATACATTCATCGATTCACAAATAGGCCGTATGGAATATTCCTAGTAAACGTACTCGGTTCCTTTTTATTAGGATTAACTTTTAATAGTACTGAGCACACACATGATTTGATCGCTATTGGTTTTGCCGGTGCTTTCACAACTTGGTCAACTTTTATGCTCGACATCTACTTAGCTTTTGAACTCAAGCGCAAAAACGAAGCCCTTATTAATTTGGGAGTGTCTTTAGGTTTTGGACTACTTGCAGCATGGCTTGGTTTAAAGTTTGGGGCATGAGTTCAAATAACCAAATGCCTTGTGATTTCTGCGGTGCACCTTATGACCCGGTTGCAACTAGATGGTTATGCCCAACCTGCCACACAAAAACTAACTGCTGTGACGGAGCTCCATGTGCGATTGATCCCGTTGAAGCAGCCCAAAGAGCTGAAACTAACAAACTTAGAATGGCCTAAAACAAATTACAAACAATTAGTTAGCGTGCTTAGTCATCCAAGCTTCGATCTCATCAGGATGACGCGGTAGCGCCTCACTTAAGTTGCGGCAACCATCTTTAGT
>CAIXTG010000079.1 GCA_903922325.1 uncultured Actinomycetes bacterium | reverse complement strand
GGCATACCGCTACGTTGACTGGCTTCTCACTGTTCCACTTCTACTCGTAGAAGTTATCGCTGTATTGGCACTTGCTAAGGAAGTTTCTAAGTCACTTATCATGCGCCTAGTTCCAGCATCAGCTGCGATGATCGCACTTGGTTACCCAGGTGAAATTTCATCAGATAAGAACACAGCAATCCTTTACGGTGTTCTTTCAACAATCCCATTCCTTTACATCCTCTACGTACTATTCGTAGAGCTTGGTAAGTCACTAGATCGTCAACCAGAAGGTGTTGCAGCAACCGTTGGTCGCTTGCGCCTACTTCTAATTGCGACATGGGGCGTTTACCCAGTTTCATACATCCTTGGTATGGGCGAAGGAATGGCTTCAGCAGAACAATTCGTTGGCGTACAGGTTGGTTACACAATCGCTGACGTTCTAGCTAAGTGCGTATTCGGTCTTACAATTCTAAAGATCGCTCGCATGAAGTCAGCTGCAGAAGGCATGAAGGAAGATCACTAAGTTATAAATTGCAAGTTTAATCTTGCAGGAGGGAAGGCGGGAAACCGCCTTCCCTCTTTTTTATATTTAGATAAAGTTCTTTGTTACACAGATTAGAATTGAATTACTAACCGGTTGAAAGGAAAACCTAAAATTATTAATAACTACCGCATGTGGGCCTACGCCCTAATAGCAACTGGTTGTATCAACTGGAGCTACCAGCGAGGCGAAGCTGGTGTTATTACAAAGAGCGCAGTTGTCGTTATTCCAGGTCTAATACTTATTGCAATCACTTTTAATAAGACTATTGCCGCTAAGTTGGAAACTAAAGCTGCTAAGTATTTCTGGGGCGTAGTTGGCGGATTAGCTTTAATCTTCGCCTTTGTTAATTAACCTAGCTTTTTGTTAAAGCGATCTTTGAAAAATTCCCACGCAGATAACGTCAATAGAATCATCGAAAAACCAAATAGCAGATCTTCAATTGGTGCACCTGCAAGCCGTTGACCAATAATCTCGGAATCGGCATACATGACTATCTCATTCGATGTCAGCCACCAATTGGTAAGTAATTGGAAAGGCAAAATCAAAAAGTAAGTCAACCAGAAGATTCCTCTGGTCATCATCCTGGATTTAAGTAAAAAGAGATCAAGAACTACTGCCAAAAACACGGCATTAAGCGCGATATCAGAGTAGATCATTTGATCTCCTCTTTCGCTTTACCCCAGCCAGTTAACTTAGTTAGCGCTAAGTAAGTCAGTACCGTCATTAGGGGAACGATAATGAAAAACAAAACTTCTTCAATTGGCAGCTTGCCTAAAAGCATAATTCCTAAAATTTGATTCGAGTCAAAGAACCAACTTCCTTTGCTGACTGCCCAAAAATCCCAAATCAAATAGATAACTAGAATTAGCGAGTCAGCTAAAAGGAATAACTTCAATTTTCTGGCGAACTGCAATTTGAATCCGAAGTTAACGCCAACGGCGCAGATTGCAATGAAAATTAAGACATATGCGTAGTGCAGATTCTCCACGCCTAATCCTCTCGCAATCCCTTCAATTTGAGCCTAATCTATAGCCATGAACCAGACTCTTTTTAGAATTTATCAAGGGGCTGGCCAATTTTCCAGAGTGGCAGCCGCAATAGCTATTTTGCTCTCTGCCGGTCTTCAGTTCACCAATTTTGAAATCACGATTAAAGCCCAAGTCGTCATAGCTGTTATCGCGCTCGCAATTGGTATTCCGCATGGAGCAATCGATCATTTGATTACCATCCCCCGTGATTCGACCAAGAGATTTATCGCATTTATTGGCGTCTACACCTTGATTGCCATCATTGCTGGATTGGCTATTGCGCAATGGAACCTAGTTGGCTTTCAGTTTGTAGTGCTCATGAGTGCTCTTCATTTTGGATTCGGTGATTCGGCATATGCCAATGAAAGCCAAGCGGCGGCTGATAAGAATGGTTACTCAAGTATTGTTCTAGCCAGTTATGCGATTCCGGCTGGTTTCTTGCCAGTTGTTCTACCACTTACCGATAAACGAACCCTTGATGTTCTCCAAGAACTTAACCCAACTTTAATTAATTGGGCTGGAACTTTTACCGAGTCGCTCAGAAATTCAACTCTTGCCATTGCACTATTTTCTATTTTGCTTTTGGTTGCTACTAAGAATTTTGAGTTAGCGGTTGATTTATTGTTGTTGCTTGCGCTCTCATTCTTTGCGCCACCTTTGATTGCCTTTGCCGTTTATTTCGGATTTTGGCACGCAATTAGGCATACCGCTCGATTAGTTCCAAAATTACCAAGTGCGGTGAAAAAAGTGGCAAGCGGTAATCCGTTAGCTAGCTTCTTTGCTGCAGTGATACCTGGGCTTTATGCAATACTCGGAATATTCGTAATCGGTATTTTCTTTGTTGCTAAAAGCACAACTGATGTCTCTAGTGATTTCCTCTGGATAATTCTGGTAATTATTTGGGCACTTACTGTTCCGCACATGGCAACCACGGCAAAATTTGATCTTCGCGCGTTTAAGAACTCGCTTCATCCATAAGCGCTTCAACTAAAGTCTCTTGCAGCCAACCTAGCCAGGTGTAGACCGCATAAACAGCTCGCATTGGGTCATCTGGTGCTAGTAATTCAAGATCTTCGTGTGAATTTTGATCAACTTTAAGTCGCACTCCAAGTGCCAAGCGCACATCATTTAGCCCGCCTAACCAAGCTTGGGCGTTATCAAAATCAAGAACCACGTCGCCATCGGTTGCACTGAGCAGAAGCATTCGAATCGACATGGCATGAGCACGCTTCCTATCGCGCAACGTGCTTTCGGTATAACGTCGAAATTCAGCGGCATCTACCCCATCTTGATAAGCATTTGGTAATAGGCGCAGCAAAACTTCATCATCAGGTGGTGAATCATGAGTTGTAATGCCAACCATTGCGGCAAGTGGGTCTTCATTTGCATGATCATGTCGCTCAGCCAGTATTTCAATAATTTGTTGCACCAAATTAACGAGTACCTCGCGTTCGGTCTCGGCAAAGTTGGCAATGTAAGTATCACTACCGTGTCTTAGAAAACCTTCGGTAGGAGTCATTAAATTTGATCCTCGCGGGCAAGTGTTGCCCAGAGCCCGTATTCATGAAGGCGCTGTACGTAGCGTTCCATTTCTTCACGTGCACCTTTAGCAACAATTGATTTACCTTCATTATGAACTTGCAACATTAATTCAGTTGCTTTTTCTTTGGAGAAGCCAAAGACTGTCATAAATACATAAGTTACATAAGTCATTAAATTAATTGGATCATCCCAAACTACGACTACCCATGGGCGATCAGAGCTAAAGATGGCGCTGATCTCAGCGGCTGTTTCCTCGGAAACGGTTGGCTGCGGTTTTAACTTACCCATGGC
>CAIXTG010000078.1 GCA_903922325.1 uncultured Actinomycetes bacterium | reverse complement strand
GATCGGCACATCTAGATCTTGTGCCCACGCGTTAATGTTTTGCGGAATTAGCGCAGGGTGCGCAGGTGTAATTAGCGGCAAACCAACATCATGAATACCAGTAACACTGGCTGAAAGTTGACCGATTGCTTGACCTAATTGAGTTGCAATAAGTGAGCCAATAAAGCCTTTTAATAGACCGCCGATCATGTCCATTGATGCGTGTGCATTTCCAATCCCACCCAAAATGTTCTCGCCATTTGGGCCCTTAAACATATTTGGATCAACGCCAGCTTCGGCCAAAAATTCTTCATTGAGTGAACCATCGGAATTAAATGCTTGATCTGCAGCTTCACTTGCTTGCGATAACAAACCTGCTAGTGCATCGGCTAAGCCAGCAGCAAGTGGTTCGACGGTTTCTTGCCATCCAGCTAAAGAGGTATCTACCCAATCGGTGCGGCTTAACGCGATTCGGTTTTCAGATGAGAGCAAAGTGAAATCTGTTTTGTCATCGAGCCAGAGTTGCGCGAGGTCTAACGCAGTTTTTATCTCAGCAACATCATTTGCACCGACTGGTTGCGAACCATGTGCTTGGGTAAATTTCTTAGCAGTGTCGCGCACAATAGATTTTGGTAGCGGTTCTGGTTTTGCTGAATTTGAAAGTAGCGGATTTATAAATCCGGCTGGGTTAATACCAAGTTTTTCGAACTGATCTTTCATCTGGGCTTGCATTGCTTCAAGAGCTGCTGCCAGTTCGGCAGATTTTTCAGCGTCGTCTGAGTTATCGCTGGGTCCAAAACCAAAAGATGTCATGGCTTCCTTTCCGATGTTGCTTAACTCTCACAACCTGACGAACTAATACTAGTTAAACAACTCAAGTGGGCACTTTCTTCCCGAAACCTCTAGGCTAGGGCTATGTCTAACGCCTTCACCGCCTTAATTTGGTGGCTAATTCCCCTTGCCGGACTTCTGGGCGCGCTGGGTTACGTGCTTTGGGTGAGCAAGTTTCAAGGCAAATTTGAACAAGAAACAACTCGCTCGGTAACCTCATTTCAGAAGTTCCAAGATTCCTTCCGCGATCAACAGGCACGCGATCTTGAAGCAAAAGAAAAGCCCGTCGACCCAACTGCCTAAGCGCATTCGATGAGATTTTCACCGCTGCCCCGCTTAGTTAAATATTTTCTTTTTCTGATTCTGGTTTTATCTCTCTTCATTCCATTGCCATTTGCAATCGTGCTACCTGGGCCAGCAACTGATGTTTTAGGCCCGGTTGTTCAAGTGCCAAGTAGATTCGCAGATAAAGTCCCAGCACCGACTGGCAAATTAATGCTGACTACAGTTTCGATTTCAACTCCCGATGCCAAAGTCTTTGGGTTCGAAGTCTTAGCGCGATGGATTCAAGCCGATGGGGTAGTAGTTCCGAAATCAGTTATTTATGAGCCGAACGCTGATGTGGAAAAAGAGAATAGAGAGAGCTTGGCCGAGATGGATGGCTCGCAAGATAATGCAGTAACTGCGGCGTTCAATTATTTGCTGAAGAATGAACCTGATCTCGTGCCATATCTGAAATCCGGTGAATTAAATGATCAGTTGGTGCAATTTGATTTACCAAATACCGGTGGGCCAAGTGGTGGCTTGATTTTCGCGCTAGGAATTATTGAGAAATTAAATAGTGCGCAACTTGTTAATGGGCGTTTAATTGCCGGAACTGGCACCATAAATAAAAAAGGTGAAGTTGGCCCGATCGGTGGCATCGAAGATAAGTTAATCGGAGCAAAACGAGCTGGGGCAACACTTTTTATCGCACCAATCGATAACTGCATCGACATCACCCATATTCCCAATGGGCTACAAATTGTGGCGGTTTCGAGCTTGGCGCAGGCTGTGACTCTGCTTAAAAAGCCAGTTCAGGCGCTGACAAAGCTACCTACGCTGAGCGGCTGTTCTAATTAGCGTTCGACCCCTAAATAGCGCAAAATTGGGTTATCCCAACGGGGTAGGTTTTTAGAAAATGGAGAAATAGATGAGTTCGAATCCGCAATTTGATTTCGCAAAGAGCTTTGGCCGCAAGTCTGGTGGCCGTCGAGTAAGCCCTCTTTCGATCACTGTCGGAATCTTGGTAGCTGCTGCAATCGCACTAGTTTCACTTAGTGGTTTTTATGCAGATTGGCTTTGGTACAAATCAGTTGATTACACCAGCGTTTGGTCAACCACACTTTTCACCAAGGTATATCTCTTCATTGGCTTTGGTTTAGTTACTTCGCTATTTGTTCTACTCAATGTGTATTTAGCATTTAAGCGTCGCCCCGTATATGTCTCAATGGCAATAGAGAATGACAACTTAGAACGTTACCGCGCGCAGATCGAACCAATTCGCAAGCTGGCATTCTTAGGAATAGGCGCTGCCGTATTTTATTTTGCGGGTACCGCAGGCACATCACTATGGCGAACTTGGTTACTTTTCAAGAACTCAACTGATTTTGGTGTCAAAGATGTGCAATTTAATATAGATATTTCTTTCTTCGCTTTCCGTTTACCATTCTGGCAAGCGCTCATTTCCTGGGGCTTCTCAGCTCTTATCTTGGCAATCTTGGCATCAGGCGCCGTGCATTATTTATACGGTGGCTTGCGTCCGCAAATGCGTCAAGATCGCACAACGCCATTTGCACGTACACAGCTTTCTGTTTTGCTCGGTTTAGTTGTACTTCTTAAAGGTGTGGCATATTGGTTTGATCGCTATGCGCTATCTCTAAAAGAGAACAAGCTAATTACTGGTCTAACTTATTCAGATGTGAATGCGCTATTACCCGCCAAAGCAATTTTGGCTGGCATCGCAGTTATCTGTTCGCTGCTTTTCTTCGCCAATATCTTCCGTAAATCATGGTTCTTGCCAGCATCTGGCACAGCGCTACTAGTGATTTCATCGGTATTGATCGCTGGCGTTTACCCAGCTGCAATTCAGACTTTCCAAGTAAAGCCATCTGAATCATCGAAGGAAGCGCCATTTATTCAGCGCAATATTGATGCTACTCGTGCGGCTTATGACTTAAGTGGCGTTGAGATGAAAGATTACGCAGCAACCTTGAAGACTTCTTCAGGACAGCTCGCAAATGATGCAGCAACGATTGCAAATATTCGCTTGATGGATCCAAATGTTATTTCAGCGACTTTCCGCCAATTGCAGCAGATCAAGCCTTACTACGCCTTCCCAGATTCACTCGATGTCGATCGTTACACCGTTAACGGTGTGCAGCGCGATACCGTGGTTGCAGTTCGTGAATTAAATATCGAAGGTAACCCAAGTCGTAACTGGATTAACGACCACTTGGTTTATACCCACGGTTTTGGTTTCGTGGCAGCATTTGGTAACACAGTTGATCTAGATGGAAAGCCAAACTTTGCCGTCGGCGATCTGCCACCTACCAAGGGCCTTGGCGATTTCCAGCCTCGCGTTTATTTCGGTGAGAACGTTCCTGATTATTCAATTATTGGTGGCGTCAAAACTGATTCACCAGTTGAATTCGACTTCCCAGATGACACTGCAGCTAATGGTCAGAAGAACTACACATACACCGGTACCGGTGGAGTTCCAGTTGGTTCATTCTTTAACAAATTAGTTTTTGCAATTAAGTATCAAGAACAGAAGATTCTGCTTTCTAGCTTGATCAACAAAGATTCAAAGATCCTGTTCGAGCGCAATCCGCGCGAACGAGTTGCTAAAGCTGCCCCATGGTTAACACTTGATGGCGATCCATATCCTGCAGTTGTCGATGGCAAAGTGCTTTGGATTATCGATGGCTATACAACAAGTGCTGGCTACCCATATGCCCGCAAGACTTCACTTTCTGGTTCAACTACTGATGCGTTAACAGCAAATTCAAATTCGATTACCGCGCAGGCCGATACGACCGTTAACTACATTCGTAACTCGGTAAAAGCGACAGTTGATGCCTACGACGGCACAGTTTCACTTTATGCCTGGGATGAGAAAGATCCAGTGCTAAAGACTTGGAGCAAGGCTTATCCAAATACCGTTAAGCCAAAGAGCGCCATGTCTGCGCAATTACTTGAGCACGTGCGCTACCCAGAAGATATGTTCCGTATTCAACGCGACATCCTTAGTGCGTATCACGTGAAGACAGCTGATGCTTTCTATGGCGGTCAAGATTTCTGGCGCGTGCCTCGTGACCCATCAACTTTTGGTGCTAACGCTGGCAACCAACCTCCTTATTACATGACCCTACAAATGCCAGGTGCAACAAAGTCAACCTTCTCGTTGACCACACCTTTCGTGCCTCGCGGTGGTCGTGAAAATCTATCTGCATTCGCTGCCGTAAATTCTGAAGCGGGTCCTGATTACGGAAAGATCACCGTGTTGCAATTACCACGCAGCACAAATATCGCTGGTCCTTCACAGGTAGCCTCAAACTTCGAAGCTAAACCTGAAGTTGCAAATTCACTTTCACTATTGCGTCAGGGTGGTTCTGATGTAGTACTTGGTAACTTGTTAACACTGCCAGTCGGAAGTGGATTGCTTTATGTGCAACCAGTTTATGTAAGAGCAACTAGCAACACTGCGGCTTATCCATTGCTGCAGAAAGTACTAGTTTCCTTTGGTGATCAAATTGGTTATGACGACACACTTAAGGGAGCACTTGATCAAGTATTCGGTGGCAACTCCGGAACTACATCAGCATCAACTCCAACAACTTCAACAACCACAACGCCAAAGAATTCAACAGCGCTTTCAACTGCATTACGTGCAGCCGCTCAAGCGATGAAGGATTATCAAGCCGCAAATGCCAAGGGTGATTTTGCAGCTGCTGGCCGTGCGCTAGATAAATTACAATCAGCACTTGCTGCAGCGGAATCTGCGCAAGGAAAGTAAGTAATAACTAGCCAATTTGGTTATTAACGCTGCACCGCTTACGATTAGGGCAACCGACGCGGGGTGGAGCAGCTCGGTAGCTCGCTGGGCTCATAACCCAGAGGTCGTAGGTTCAAATCCTGCCCCCGCTACTAGTTAAAAAGATAACGGCCTTGCAATCTGCAGGGTCGTTATTTCTTTTCTGCAGCCAATAACTTCTTGCCGGTAAATATCAGGCTCGAAGCAGCTAGAACACCAGCCATTGCGATCACAAATCGAATCGGCAAAAGATGGCCCAGGAATCCACCTAAGGCGGTTCCAACTGCACTACCGGCTGAATTTATTGCGCCAATTGTTGCGTTAACTCGGCCAAGTTCTGATTCCACGCTGTTCTTAACAATTAGCGGGCTAATGAAGATATTGAATCCAGCCACAATTATTCCGCACAGAAATAACGCAACAGATAAGAAGATCAAATTCGGCGCATACCCAATTGCCACCATTGAGAAACCAACTGCCACGAAGGAAATCATTACCGGCTTGGCGTTGCCCCATTCGGGCTTCATAGTTTTAGTAATCAACATCGAACCTACCGCAATTGAGGCCGACCAAACCATATTTATTACGCCATAACCTGCTGGCCCAGCTCCAAGAATCTCCGTTGTTAAGTAGACCTCAAGCGGGTTGAAAATCATAAGAGCCGTTACAAATGCAGTCATCGAAATTAAGATGGCGCGAAGTGATGGGTTCTGCCAAACGATCTTAAAACCACCCTTCATTTTTCCATCCTTATCAACTTCTGGGTTTCCAATGCGATCCTTCTTCATTATCAAGAGCATTGGAACAAGAAGTAAGAATGAGATTGCATCAAGTAAAAGCGCAGCTGATACGCCAAACTTTCCTACTAGAACACCACCGATTCCGTAGCCAGCAAGGGATGCAATCGATAGCACCACTTGCATCTGGCCGAAAGCTTTCCCAAGATTCTCTTTCTCAACTAGTGATGGTGTCCAAGCACCAGTTGCTGCTATAACAATTGCTTGGCCGGCGCCAAGAATTAAGTTAAGAATTAATACTGCATATAGATTTGAATGGATAAGAGCGAAACAAATGATCGATTGCACTAATGAAGTAATTATGATTACTTTCTTTACCGATTCGCGGTCAATTAACTTGCCCACCCAAGTCGAGGTAAGTACCATCGCGATGCCTGTGCCACCTAATAGGGCAGCAGTCGACCAAGATCCGTGCCCTTTAACCATGAAAATCAGGGCGATCAGGGCCGCTTGATCTCCAATAATGCTGACTGCGCGGGCAACTAATAAGAAATTAAAGTCTCTACCAAGCCCGCGCATTTGGAAAGCCTATCTGAAGATTACAATTCAAAACCAATAAAATACAAGAGACGAAAAAAGCCAGCAAGTAAGAACATGGCAATTAGCCAATTAATTGGGTTAGCAATTGGATCTTCAAATGAAAGCTCTACCGCTTTATTACCATCGCAAGCAGGACACTTGGTAACTAATTGGAAATTATATTTCCAGCCACAAGCTGTGCACCGAACTGACGGATCTTTTGAGTTTATAGTGAAGTCCAGAGGCATTTTGCCTAATCGTAATTTGAAATATTTTGGAATATTTCTAATGGAACCGTAAAAGCGACGTGAACCATCAAGTGGACTTAAGATGAAATTATTCATATGAAGCGCTACCTAATGCGAAGCGAGTTTGTTACTACAAAAACTGAACTTAGTGCCATGGCAGCAGCGCCATACATTGGGTTGAGCAAGCCGGCAGCTGCAATTGGAATACCAATTACGTTGTAAGCAAATGCCCAAGTTAAGTTGCCTTTAATAATCTTGATCGTGCGTTCTGATAACTGCAAAGCTTCAATTGCGGCATTTAGATCAGGCCGCATCAAAGTTATATCTGCGGCAGCAATTGCAGTATCTGTACCAGTGCCCATTGCCATGCTTAAGTCAGCGGCTGCCAGGGCAGCGGCGTCATTTATGCCGTCGCCAACCATTAAGACTTTGTGACCTTTTGCTTGCAAGTTAGTGATTGCAGTTAATTTACTTTCAGGCGAAGCAGCAGCTGTCACTTGGCTAATATCAATTCCAACTTTGAGTGCAACTGCGTGTGCAACGCCTGGTGAATCACCAGTTACCAGCCAAGGGGCAATGCCCATTGCTGTAAATTTAGAAATGGCTTCAGCAGCATCGGCCTTAATTTCATCACCAACTGCAAATACTGCAACTGCGATTCCATCCCAGGCCATTACTGAAACAGTCAGTGCTTGGCCTTGTGCTGCGCTAACTGCGGCTTGAATATCAGGATGGAAATCAACGCTGCTATGTGCGACAGCTGCTGGTGAACCAATTAAAACCACCGGGGAGTGCATTCCTAAATTGACTCGGCCAGCTGCGCCATTACCCGGAGAGACTGAGTAATCAGTAACTGTGGTTGGTTTAATTCCTTGTGCGGCGACGTATTCAGCAATTGCATGGCCAACTGGGTGGGTGTTCTGGCTTTCAATTGAAAGCGCGGAAGATAAGAAAGTTGCTTCTTTGATTAGCTCAGGATAAATCTGTGCTAATTGCGCCGCTGCACCTAAGGAAACCGTGGCAGCACTTACTTTCATCTTTCCGGTAGTTAAAGTGCCAGTTTTATCGATTAGGACGCGATCTATTCCGCGGGCAGCTTCGAGCGCACTAGGGGCTGAAATCACTATTCCACGCTGGGCGCCGCGACCAGATGCCACCATTAAGGCAACCGGAGTTGCTAAGCCAAGAGCGCATGGGCAAGCAATGACTAGTACTGCGATACCTGTTGCAATCGCGTGAGTTAGTTGCGAGTCATAAAAATACCAAGCTAAGCCAGTAGTAATTGCAACGAGTGTTACAACCGGAACGAAGATCGCGCTGATTTTATTTACCCGAGTTTGAATAGGTGAGCGGCCACCTTGGGCTGATAAAACCATTGCAGTGATACGCGCAAGCTCAGTATCGCCACCAATACGTGTTGCTCTAACAACGATGCGTCCGTTGTGATTGACGGTTGCGCCAATAACTCTTGAACCAGGTTTAACTTCAATCGGTAGCGATTCACCTGTGATCATTGAATTATCAACTGAACTGGTGCCTGAGATAACTTCGCCATCAGTTGCAATTCGTTCGCCTGGCTTAACTAAGAATTCATCGCCAACTTGTAAGTTCGCAATTGGGACAATCACTTCTTGGCCAGAACGAATAACGGTCACTTCTTTAGTGCCGAGTTCTAGTAATGACTGAAGAGCGCTACCGGCCGAAGATTTTGCGCGCGCTTCTAAATAACGGCCAAGAATTACAAATAGCAGAACGCCAGCGGCAACTTCGGTATAGACATCACCGTTGCCCGTTGAATTGGCATAAATCGACCAACCAAAGGCAGTTAATGAACCAAGTGAAACCAAGTTATCCATGGTTAACGCACCGTTGCGTTTAGGATTTATAACTACTAAGAAATTATTAAATGCAGCTCGGTGAATTGGAAATGCCACCAGAAGAATTAGCGGCGCCGTTAAGCCGATGGCAACCCAAGCAGTTGGTGAATAAAGCGGGTGCGGCAATCCAAATGCATCTAACTGATCATGCACGAACATGTCGATTGAGTGATGCCAACTCATAACCATTGAAATAGCGATAGCTGGCACTGCAAAAAGTATGGAAAGAGCTAAAGCCAGCCCAGAACGCTTGCTATGAAGGGCCAATTGCGAAGGATCCGTAACAAGTGTGGCGCTGTAACCGGCGCTTTTAATGGCGGCAATCAGTGACTTAGTAGAGACGCCATCTTCGGCATTAACGTGCACAGACTCGGTTGCAAAGCTAACGGTTGCTTTAACGCCAGGAATTGAATTGAGCGCTCCTTCAATACTATTTACGCAAGAAGAACAAGTCATTCCACTTACTTTGAAGGTATAGATCAATTTAGGGCCGCCATAACTTTAGAGTGAAGCAAGGTATTTGTAGAAATTCCACTACCGCCGAATGGGCCAACTTCACCAGCTAAATTTGAAAAAGTTCCGCCAGCTTCGCGCACGATTACATCAAGAGCTGCCATATCCCAAAGCGCTAGCGATGGTTCGGCAGCGATATCAACAGCGCCTTCGGCTACCAACATATGTGACCAGAAATCTCCGTAACCACGCGAACGCGTACACGTGCTGATCAAATTCTGAAACTTTACTAAACGATCACTCCAGCCTTGGAAGTCTGAGTAGGCAATCGAAGCATTTGAAAGTTCTGAAACTTTAGAAACGCTAATTTTGCGAGGAGCGCTGTTATTTAAAGTTGTGAAAGCGCCATTGCCGCTACTTGCGAACCAACGACGTGAAAGGGCGGGAGAACTGGCCACGCCAACAATTACTTTCTCGCTGCCATCAATTTGTCGTTCTACTAAACCAATTAGCGTTGCCCAAGTTGGAACACCGCGCATGAAATTTTTAGTGCCATCAATTGGATCCATTACCCAATATCGAGCAGCTTCTTTATTCTCGTTACCAAATTCTTCGCCTACTAATCCATCTTCTGGTCGGGTAACTGCTAAATGTTTGCGCAAGGCTTCTTCAGTTGCTTTATCGGCATCAGTTACTGGAGTGTTATCTGGTTTAGTTGAGACAACTAAGTCTTGAGCTAAATATCGGGCCATCGTGATTTCATCAGCTATTGCTGCCAGCTCAAGGGCGAGCTCTAAATCAGATTCCAACGAGTATTTTGCGCTCATAATGAGTCGATTCTATTGCTCGATCTCGACCTTCGGGGCATCTAAGAGTGAGCGCAAACTCGCAACTCGAGCTGCTCGCATCGGATCAATCACACCATTTGGCGCAGCCCAGATATCTAATTGGCAGCCCGCACCATGATGAGCGCAATTTGTCATACAGGTAGCAGCAATCGGGCTGAGATCTTCGAAGGCGGCAACGATGCGATTTGGATCAATATGAGAAAGACCAAAGGCGCGAATACCGGGGGTATCAATTACCCAACCAATTGCACCGACGTGTGCGGGTGAAAATAGTGGCAAAGCAACCGCACTTGATGATGTGTGACGACCGCGGCCAGAAATATCGTTAATGACTCCAGTTGCACGATCTGCTTCAGGCACGATGGCATTAATCAAAGTTGATTTACCAACACCTGAGTGACCAACTAAAACTGAAATTTTGCCAGTTAGCATCGCATGCAATTTCTGTAAGTCAGCTTCTTTGCTCTCAGTCTTGATTGCTGTCGTGAAAATCTGCACGCCAAGGGTTTTGTACTCCTGCATAAATTCTGGAATCTCACCTAAATCTGTTTTAGTTACCAAAATAGTTGGTGCAATACCTTCGTTAAATGCGCTAACTAAGAAGCGATCGATTAAGCCGCGACGAGGTGGGGGATTAGTTGCAGCAACCACAATTACTAATTGATCAATGTTGGCAACGATGGTGCGTTCAACTTTAGCTGCATCATCAACTGTGCGACTCAGTGAATTACGGCGCTCAGTAATTGTCACGATGCGGGCCAAAGAATCAGTCTTGCCACTTACATCGCCGACTAAACCTACGCGGTCTCCGACTACTACAGACTTCGGTCCGAGTTCACGAGCTTTCATAGCGGTAACAATTACGCCGTCATCAGTAATGCAAGTTGTTCGACCACGATCTACGGCAGTTACTAGAGAAAAGATTGCATCGGCATGAGCAGGTCGATCTTTTGTGCGGCGGCGCGTGCTTGGTGCTGGGCGCACACGTGCATCAGATTCGTCGTATTCGCGCTTACTCATGCAGTAAGTGAACTCCAGAGGCCAGGGAAATCAGGCAATGTTTTGCGGGTAGTCGCGATATTTTCGACTTCAATACCTGGCACTACTAAACCAATCGCGGCCCCGGCGGTAGCTAAACGATGATCTTCGTAAGTATGGAAAATGCCGGCATGAAGTGGTGCTGGAGTTATATGAAGCGCAGTTGCTTCTTCGGTGACGTTGCCACCTAATGCGTTAATTTCATTAGTTAGCGCTGCTAAGCGATCAGTTTCATGCAAACGAAGATGTCCGATTCCGCGTAAATGTGAAGGTGAATCAGCTAAAGCACAAAGAGCTGCGATGGCAGGAGTTAATTCACCGACATCATGTAAATCGATATCAATTCCATGAATTGTGCCAGTGCCAGTTAATTTCAAGCCAGCTGATATGAATTCAACTTTGGCGCCCATTTGCGTCAAGATGTCACGCAGCTGATCGCCAGGTTGCGTAGTTTGTTTTGGCCAATCGGAAATCGTGACATCGCCACCACAGATCATGGCGATTGATAAGAATGGTGCAGCGTTTGATAAATCAGGTTCGATTACAAAATCTTGACCAAGTAATTTTCCAGGTAGAACGCGCCAAATATTATTTGCGGCATCAACTTCAACAGTGGCACCAAAGAAGCGCAACATATCTACTGTCATGTCAATGTGCGGCATCGATGGAAGTGCGCCACCAACATGTTTGACGGTGATGCCATTTGTCATGCTCGGACCAATTAACAAAAGTGCCGATAAGAATTGACTAGAAGCGCTCGCATCAATCTCAAGTGACCCACCTGGAATTTCACCAGTGCCGTTTAAAGTTAGCGGCAAGCTGTAACGACCATCGTGGGCAACTGAAATTCCTAAATCTTCGAGCGCTTTAATTACTGGGCCAAGTGGGCGCTCGTGCGAACGAGGGTCGCCATCGAAAGCCACCGAACCAGTTGCCAGCGCAGATAATGGCGGCAGGAAGCGCATTACGGTGCCCGCATTACCAACATCGATTTTTACGGGGCCACTCATTTTGCCAGGCGTAATCTGCCAAGCAGCATCGCCATCAATCGAAGTTTCAATAATCGAAATTCCTAATTCGCGTAAACCGGCAACCATTAATTCGCTATCGCGCGAAATTAGCGGGCGGCGAACTAGCGATGGGGTAGTTGCTTGTGCCGCCAAAATTAGGGCTCGGTTAGTTACCGATTTTGAGCCCGGAATTGTGACGGTAGCGCTGATTGGCTGGGGGCCACGAAAGATGGCTGGCCAATTTCCAGAAACCTGCGCTGAAGTCATATGCGAACTCTACTGGGTTGGCGATTGCGCTAGCGTTGCGCATATGTGCGGCCGCTTTGTACAGACCCATCAAATGCAGGAATTAGTCGAACAATTTTCGGCCCATGGCGCAGTGCCCGCATATTCATTGCCAGCTAGTTGGAATATCGCGCCGACAAATCCAATTTATATTGTGCGCGAAAATGGTGGGCAACGTGAATTGGCAATTGCTTCCTGGGGCTTGATCGGAAATTGGCATAAAACTATTTCCGAAGCGCGGGCTTCACAATCACATGCAATAAATGCGCGCTCGGAATCTATCCATGAGAAACCAACATTTAGAAACGCATTTCGAACCACCAGATGTTTGATCCCAGTGCAGGGCTATTACGAATGGGCCACTGCCCTCGGTCGCTATAAACCTAAACAAGCTTTCTATATTTCTGGGGAAGACAACCAATCACTTTCAGTTGCTGGGCTCTGGAGTAGTTGGCGAACACCCGATGACCAGATCATCGAGAGCGCATCGATCATTACTCGAGAAGCTGTAGGGGAGTTAGCAACTATTCATAGCCGCATGCCAGTAATGATGGCAAAGGATCGATGGAGCGACTGGCTTGATCCGAAGTTGCACGATGTTGCTGTTTTACAAGGCTTAATGCACCATGACGAACCGGCGGCGGGGTTGGTGCCAGTTCCAGTTTCTAGTTCGGTCAATACGGTTGCGGTTAATAACCCAGATTTGATTAAGGAAATCGAACTAGGCGAGCCCGAAACTCTCTTTTAATTCCCAGTTCGCGAGTGCCGTAAAAAATGCGAAAACCCTAGGTTGCGAGATAGCCTTACGGCGATGACATCTACTGAGTTGGTTAAAGAGAGCCCAGCCGAACGCGCTCTGCGCTTCGAGCGAGATGCCCTTGCCTACACAAATCAGCTGTATGCCGCAGCTATGCGTTACACAAAAAACCCCGATGACGCCAAAGATTTAGTACAAGATACTTATTT
>CAIXTG010000077.1 GCA_903922325.1 uncultured Actinomycetes bacterium | reverse complement strand
TGAACGCAAATAAAGCCTTATAGGCACCAGCTAAACCCGCTAACCAAACACCAACAGGTGATTTGTCGATCCATTCGGCAGCTCACTTGGGGTGATTTGTTGATCTGTCATACCTTGAAAACTAAATAGCGACGCGAAACGAAATAGCGCGAGGACGCCACCTCGGTTGCGTTATTTCTATCTGCCGAAAGGCAATGAGATAAGGAGTTTTAGCGAGTTCTTGAACGAAAGGTGTTTATATGAGTGAAGAAGCTGAATACACGGCCGAAGAGTTGTGGGATCTGATTCCACGGACCAGCGGCAAAGTTAGAGCAGATGTGATGATGTCACTGGCTAAGAAAGTAACGTATCGAAGTAAGCATGATGCGTTAGCGCTGATGGAATCGGCGAGAGAGATTTACGAAGATCCGGCGAGTGAGGCGCTGATTTCAGATAAGGCAAATGCCTATTTGGGGCTGGCGTATTCGTTAAACCAGTTAGAGCGGGTTAATGAAGCGCTAGTTGAGATGGCAAAGGCGATTGAGTTATATAAGCAAGATGGCTTCTCGTTTCAAGATGACTTGCTTCGCGCGCAGGCCGAAATGTTTAGCAAAGTTGGTAACTGGCAGGCGGCGCTGGAATGTCAGTTGGAAGCAGTGAGATTAAATGAGATTGAAGGGGATCAAAAGTTCCTGGGCCTCTCGTTCCAAAATGCCGGTAATTGTTTAGGCGAGCTGGGCCAGTTCGCAGAGGCAATCGAGAATCACAAGAAGGCAGTGGCGATCTATACCGAGGCACAGGAGCTCGATGAAGTTGGTAATTGTTTTGAAAAGATCGCCGAGTTTTATTTGGAACTTGGCGAGTATGTCGAAGCAATTGCATATGGGCAGCGGGCGTTAAATCTCTCGTTTTTCAATTATGAAAGTGAGTCGCTTGCCAAGACTCATTTGATTATGACTAAGGCGTTTCTAGCACAGGGCGATCTTGAGACATCAAGTCAGCACCTAATGGATGCGAAAGCGTTGGCGAACTATGCATCAGAGAAGAACTGGAAGTTAATCGCCGAAGTTGAGCAAACGCGCATTAGTCACTTAAAGGCTGGTGGGTTTGCAGATGCAGCCGATGAAGCCGAAGTGCGGTTGGAAACGTTACGAGAGTTGGTGAAGTAATGGGAAATACCGCAAACAAACAATGTCCGATCTGTCGCAGTACAGATATCGATCAGAAATATGTCACCACCGAAACCTATTATCAATGTAATCAATGCAACGAAAGGTTTAAGCGATGAGAAAATTAATAGCAGCAGTATCCGTAGTTAGTTTGACAGTAGGTGTGTTGGTTGCGGCAGGGGCACCAGTTGTTGCCGATACTCCCCCGTCGGTAGCGATCATCGATACGGGCACTAATAGTGCTTTGTATGCCGATTCGACTGCGACCGAAGTTTGTATCTTGTCGTCATATAAATGTCCGAATGGAGAAATGTTCATGGAAGGTGTTGGCGCTGCCAACTTGTCGGTTACTTCAAACAAGGCGCTAAATCATGGGCTTGAAATGCTTTCGATTGTTGTGCGAGTAAATCCGGCAGCTAAAGTGATTCCAATTCGAATTGTTGGCATCACTCCTAACGGCAACCCAGGTTTGTATTCACTCGACGATGTTAAGGCTGCCCTCGATTGGGTAATCGTTAATCGCGTTAAGTACAACATTTCGGTGGTTTCGCTCTCGCAGGGCAAAGTTTTTGCTAACTGCAAAGTGCCGGCTGGCATGGCTGCTCAAATTGCAACATTAAAGGCTGCCCAAGTTCCATTGATTACTTCAGTTGGTAACGATGCCAACCGCACAGCAGTTTTCTCACCTGCTTGCATAGCTGACACTGTGGCAATTGGCGCGACCGATAATCCAGAACCTGGTGTAAAAGGTTTGCCATATGATCAAGCAGCAGTGCCATACATCGCTCGCTACAGCAATGGCGCACAAGGGCAGACTGATTTCTTTTTAAATGCGCGCTGGTTTGTCAAGCAACTTAACGGAACCATGAGATTTACCGTTGGTACCTCAAATGCAACTGCAGCGATGAGTGGCTATTGGTTACTCAACCGCAAAGTAACACTCGATGAAACTTATGCTTCAATCTTGGCTGGCACGATTGCTATCAAGAATGAGTTTCAGAGTGGTCGGTTCGTGAATATTGATTCGATTCCGTTAGGAAACTCTAAATAGTGGCTAAGCCAAAACTCGCCGAGCTAGTCTGCGCAGATTGCGGGACAGTAGGCAAAATGAAAAAGATCAAGTACGTCTTGCCTGATGTCTTTTACGACATGGGAAGGAATTCAGTCGAAGGGCAAATCATTCCCGGAAGTGCGCCAATCCATGCCTGTCGTGCATGCGGCGCAGAATCTGGTGCAACTGCGCGCTCGAAGATCATTATGGATATAGAGCTGCTAACTAAAGTCACGGGTTACGCTCATTGGATTCCGGGGATAAGAGGTTTATATCGGGAATTCTTTGCGGAACATTTCCCGGGTTGGGATTGGAATGACTTTGTACCGCGCTTAATTGATAAGGGGATTCTTAAATTCAATGAGCTAGATAATCCTGATTTCACCATGCTTTCGCAAGGCTTGTTTATCTCGGCAGATGTCCAAGCAATCGAGTTCATTCCGCAGAAGAATGGCGTCAGGGTTAAGGTGCAGTTGAAAACTTAACCCTTAACTCAACCAAGTAAAGATCTCGCACTGACATTTTTGTCAGTGGCGGTCAATATGCTGCAGATATGCAACCTATGAGAGCGCGACGCAAACCACTTAAATCTTTGACTTGCCCTGAGTGCAAAGAGAAAGGGTTATTCAGAACGATTTTGTGGGGAATGCCTGAGGATGGCTTTGATTACGAGAAGTACGCATCTGGCGGGTGTTGCTTGCCTTCGGCATGGCCGCCTGATTACCAGTGTTCGGGGTGCGGGTTTGAGGGCTATCGCGATGTGATCAGTGGGTTTGAAGCGTTTCCATCCGAACTAGACCCACTTAGATTCTAAAAAGTCCTTTCGTGAATCTATCTCGCTAACTTTACTTATCTTCCAGATCCTTCAATTCGCGAAGCGCGCGCATCAGGAAAAAACTTGATATTCCGCGAAGCAGACCAGTTTGGATCCATGAAATTACCCAAATAATAAGCACCACCAAGATCGCCCCAATGAATAACCAACCTGATGTTGCGCCAGCAAAAAACAGAATTATTAAGCCCAAGATTGAGATTCCAATAAAGATGTAATTAAGAACGTTGAGTGTGTCTCCGATTGATTTAAACACCTTGGAGAAGCGCACTACTTCATTGGCTGAATTTCTAAGTTGAAGAGGTAAATCGACCTTAGACGAAGAACTCCTTGGCAACTTAGACGGCACCGAATCAGAGACCGACTCATCGCCAGCTGCTGCTTCCCAATCTAAGTTTTTGTCCCAACTGAGCAATTTCCCACATGAGGTGCAAGTGCCATCAAAGTGAGGGACCGGGCTGGTGCAAGAACATTTTTTTGACATGTCGAATTGTAGATTTCGCCTTCATTGGTAACTGGTTAGGCGCGCTGCAAAGATTAAAACGCCCTGATCGGCCGAAAATAAATGGTTACGTTCTTGCCTCCGAGTCGGATAGGTGTCTCGACGCCGCTAGATTGAAACTCCTTTATCAAAGGCGAGCCGTAGAAGCCTTCGCCGCCGCTTTGGTATTCAGAAGAGGACCAGTAACCGAGGAAATCAGCGAATCCTTGGCGTAAGATTCCACCTGCATTACAAGTCACATCGCTATTTTCTGTGGGTTGATAGCGCGCATATTTACATAGCGCCTCGAGTTCAAATCTTGATGGTAAGTACCAGTCGCTCTTCCCGCCGCCTTTATACAATCTAGATACGATGCCTGCGCCCGATGTGCAATTCGCCATCATCAAATCGGTGTTCGCTTTTCCTTTTCCGATTTCAACTCCGAAAGTTGTTCTAATAGCAGCATCAGTGACAGAACCAATCAAGTTCGTATATACATTGCACCATTCGGCCTTCGGATCATCTGCACTCCCCGACCAGCCATTAGGTGCAACTTCTAAATATCGGCCCCAAGATTTTTGGCTGCCAGCATCATAGAAAACAATTCCGCCACCTGGGCCAGTATTACCAATTTGACAGTTTGAGCCTGGGACGCAGACTTTACCTAAACCCTCGTCATATTTTGCCCGGGCAGCTGAGTCCGCTGCAGCTTTAGCCTCGACCGCAGCTTTTGCGTCAGCTACCGCTTTGGCTTCGGCCGCAGCTTTCGCGTCGGCTACCAATTTAGCGTCGGCTGCAGCTTTAGCGTCGGCTGCAGCTTTAGCGTCGGCTACTACCTTTGCATCCGCTGCAGCTTTAGCATCAATTACAGCTTGAATGTCGGCCGCAATTTTTGCCTCCGCTGCTGCCTTCCACGCTTTTGCAATTAGCGTTGGATTTTTTGCATCAGCAATTACTTTATCTGCACGGGCTTTTTCGTTCTTTAAATATTGGTTGGCTTTCTTCGTTGCCTCGGCTTGGTTGAATGCTCCAGTATAAGTTGATGAAAGTACCGTAATGCTTGGGGCTCGGTGAAGAGAACTAATATTTACAAGATTTGATGAAACTCTGGTGAGAAGGTAACAATCATTTAGCACTTGTGGAAAATAGTTGGAAATATTGTATGAAACTAATAGAGTCTGACCCGCCCTCAATGAAAAAGTTCCAGTGCTTGTGACAACATTGCTCATCTTCCGACCGGCGCCGTCACAGAAAAACACAGCAGAAGCTCTTACTAGTAGTTCACATTTCCCAGGATTCTCAAACACTAAGGCTCTTAATCCAGTGCTCGGATCCCCACCAATTGAGGCATATGCGCTCGAATTTCCGGTACTGCAATATGGCGGCCTGGATATTTGATTTGCCATTTCCTTAGCATTGGCAAGAATTTGTGCCGCAGAAGCTTTTGCTTGAGAGAGAAAAGCCTCGGCAAAGGCAGCGTCATATATCTCAGCCTTTACGCCTTTGCTCCATACAAGTTTTTTACCCGACTTTATGCAAGTGTATTTATAACCTGCAACAGAAGAAATAGAGTCTAATTTGGTACAGGGTGACCCCGCTTTTACCACCGCAAAGGCTGGTGCTGAAAACATTGATATAAACAAAGCCGCACAAAGTAGGGGTACTAATCGTTTCATAATGGTCATATAGTAAATCAATTAGCTGAAATACCTAGATACATCGTGTTAAAACTAAAAAATTAAATCTATCAACCCGATTACCGCCTGAAAGCTAATTACCGACAATTAGCATGGTGGTCATTTCTTCTTATAGCCCTTTGGGCAAACGGGTTTAACAGCCGTTACCTTCTTTACTAGTTTTCCCTTAACGCAAGTAATCGTTGTTTTCTTTGAAGCTGCGGCTTTCGCTTTCGCTTTCGCATCGGCGAGAATCTTTGCAGCTGCGGCTTTCGCTTCTGCCGCCTTCTTAGCCTTTAAATCTGCTGCGGCCTTTGCATCTGCTTCTTGCTTGGCTTTTAGGTCAGCAGCAGCCTTATCTGAAGCGACTTTCGCATCTGCTTCTTGCTTGGCTTTTAGGTCAGCGGCTGCCCTCGCATCTGCCTCTTGTTTAGCCCTTAGCTCTGCGGTGGCCTTATCTGCGGCTGCCTTCGCATCTGCTTCTTGCTTGGCTTTTAGATCTGCAGCTGCGTCGGCATCTTGTTTAGCCTTTAGATCTGCGGCTGCTTTCGCTTCTGCTTCTTGCTTAGCTGTTAAGTCGGCTGCGGCCTTATCTGCCGCTGCTTTTGCTTCCGCAGCTTCTGCGTCTTGTTTAGCCTTTAGGTCTGCCGCTGCTTTCGCTTCTGCTTCTTCCTTAGCTTTCAAATCTGCTGCAGCCTTTTCTGCCGCTGCTTTAAGAGCAGCATCAGCAGCTGCTTGATCGATTGCAGTAGCTGTAGTCGAAGGTGCGGGAGTAGGCGCTGTACTTGCCGTTCCACTGCTGGCGGCAATGGTTGCGGTGATTTCAATATTAATAGGTTCATTTGCAGAACCAGAGATTCGATAAGTGAGATCATCAACTTTTGTAACTAGCCCAACCTTATTTTCTTTATAAGATATAACTGGGTTAAGGAATCTGATTGTTATGGATACCGAACCAAAATTAGTTTGATCACCTGTCGTAGAAGATGAATCTAAATTTGCTTTATACCTGAAAACTATGGTGCCGCCTGTAATGCTGGCACTTATCTCGCCTGAATCAGTTAAAATATCTTTAAGCGGGCATTTAAGAATGTAGTTTGATGCATCTTCAGTAATCGGGGCATCTTTGCAAAAACCGATTTGGGCTTCTGGATTACTAATTGCTTCGCTTTTTACATCCGCCAAACTATTAAGCCCTGCCCCGGCGGCCAACGTTTTACTAAGTGTGTAAGTTATCTCGCCATTGATTCGGGCGGCCGAACTCACACTTAGATCGCCTCTCACCTCAACACAGGATGACAATAAGAGCGTCAGCGAAATGATTACCGCTCCGAGGCTGACTTTTCTAAAGATCATGTGAATAGGCTAATGGTTCATAATCAATATTTTGAGTCTAGAATGTGGATATGACCTTTACTTTGTATTCAACATCCTGGTGTGGCCCATGTAAGCGCCTTAAGGGACAACTGGCAGAGCTTGAGATCACCTTTACTGAGGTCGATATTGAGCAATCCCCTGAAGCTGCCGCCCTGGTGGAATCACTAAACAATGGCAATCAGATGGTGCCGACGCTGGTTTTCTCAGATGGAACATCGCTGACTAATCCATCTGCGATGGCGGTTAAAGAAAAGCTAGGCGCGCTTTAAATTAACGTCTTCTGCGAACCAACGTAGCATAAAGTGAAATATTATCGGACCATGAAAAAGTATTGATGAGGTCTGGGCTAAGAGTTCATATCTAGACTCTTGGAAAGCTTTGCAAAGTAAGCAATACTCACGATGTGAGAAAAGTGGGCCTATTTAGCCATGAACTAACGTCTAAGACAGCGGCCGCAATTACGGCAGCAATCCTGATGTTATTTCTAGCTGCATTCATTCCTAGCAGTCTTGCTGCAGATACTGCTGGAAATTCCTGCATGTTTTTGTATCAAACAGTTCTTTATCCAGATGAAAGCCCATCATTAATTTGTCTAAAAAGTTCAAGCTCACCAAATAATTTACTATGGCATATCGATTCAGAGCCAGACCACTCGAAATACATAACAAACGATAAAGAGTCTAAAGACAGTTTGGCTTTTGGCAGAAAGTGCATGGAATCCGATATAGGCATTCCGCGACAGGATATCTATGGTCGAGAATTTACTTGCCAGATCGTTGAAGGGCGAAGTGAACAAATTTGGTTTTCGGAAAAATATTTTGAGGCTACAAAACCAAGCCTTCCCGCTGTAGCTATTGCAACAAAACCAAGCCTTCCTGCTGTAGCTACTGCTACACCAAGCCAAGCCAGTAAGAAGCCAGAAAAAACGGATACTCCGAGCCCAGCAGCGATTAGCACAGCAAGCCCAACGCCGATTCTGACTCCCGAAGAATCCCAAACACCGACTATCTCGCCTAGCCCAATTCAAAGTTTCGCACCACAGATTGAAGTTCTAGGTGGAAATCGGGTTGATGAAGTGCTGGTTGATAAAGTTTTTAACAAGTTATTGCCGATCGCTGTGGTCTTAGGCATCACTGCCGTAGCAGGAACTGCAATTCCATCTCAGCCTCAACGTGGTGCCGATTCCCCAATTTCTGAGATAACCCGGATTCGTACACGGGACGAAGAGTTTGATGGAGAAAAAGTTGAACACGGTATTGGCGATGATCTAAAACTATGGAAATTTAAATGGATTCGACTTAGCGGACTATTTGAATCTTTTATTCCAAATATAAGTGTAAGGATTAGTCAGCTTTCTCAATCTATTGCCAACACTATTTCTGAAGCTCAATACCTGCGTGCAATTTCCGGCTCATTCTCTCTCACGCTATATCCCGTAGCAGTTCTTCTAGGTTCTTGGACTTATAGCGAACTGTTTCAAGAAAAATCGATGAGCGTTCTCTTAATTTATGCGGTTTTATCACTAGGAATTATTGATCCATTGGCAGGGCTCGTTCATGTATTCACCATGATTAGCTACTTGATAATAAATGGCCAACTCTTTCAAGTTGATAATGTTAGAAATCTGATTTGGATCGGCTTTATAGCAATAACACCGATATTCATAGCCAAGTCCATTCGGCCATTAACTCGACTCGGTAGAAGTTCTTTTGAATTTCTCTGGGCAAGATCACTCGATTTACTACTTGGCCCACTTGTTACTTCATGGGTTCTAGTCAAGATCTTACAATTTATTGGATCAGAAAATTCACCTTTTTCAAAAATTAATGCAATGACTGAGAAGAATCAATCTTTCTTGCTCTATGGGCTAATGGCAATCCTGGCCCTGAGATACTTATTGGCAGATTTAGCTCAAAGAGCTTTTCCTCTGCGACTTAACTTAATGAAGGCTCAGATTCCTGCAAATAAGTGGCGAACATTCTCTGGTTCTATTGTGCTCGCGAGCATATTCACTTTCTTGTTGTATCCGATGTTTCCAAAATCACTTTACATCCCAATCGCCTTATCAATTGCTTTTGTTTACCCATCATTATTGAGCTTACTAGGTAAAAAAGAGTTAAAAGGATTTAAATGGCTCAATATTGAAGATTCCTTAAAAATTGTATTTACACTAGCACTTGCTTCTCTAATTAATATTTGGACTGAGAATGCGTCAATGAGTCCTCAAGGAATTATCGAACTTAGTTCAATTCAAGTTTATCTTGGAATTTTCGCCATATTGCTGCCACTAATAGTTTTTCCTTCGCTGGAGTATTTTTCTCAAAATGCGAAACAGCTCGTTTGGACGAAGGCCGAAAAAACCCGAGTGACTGCACACATTTCGTTGCAGATTATTTCCATATCCATTATCTGGCTTTACGCGACTAACCATAAAGTTTTTGAATCTATTGCGAAAAGCTTCTTTTAGCCGTCTCAAGAGTTAATGTTCTAAATTGATTTAACTGCGTTGAGTAAAGTAACTATCTACCACGCCGCAAACTGCGCCAAGCCCCCGTTGACCAGAGTGCCCAGATCACCAGAATTGGCTGAAAGATCAATCTAATTGCGCGGGCACGGTCACTATCTAATCCGAAGGCATCGATGCCGTTGATGTATTGCGAGATGTTTCCCGGAAAGATTGCAATAAAGAAAAATGCGGTGGCAATTCCAACTTCTTTTCGATAGCGAAGGGATGCAAGAGATAGACCCAGAAGGATTTCAACCACGCCAGATGCCAGCACTACAAAGTCGGCAGAGAGCGGAACCCAGGTGGGGACTTGGGCTTGGAACTCAAGGCGGCTAGTTGTTAAGTGAGTGATACCGGCATACATAAGAGCAGCGCCGAGTAAGACTTGGGTGGCTTTGCGGATTAGTTCCATTGGCAGCTTTCAGTTAGATGCAGGTGGGTCTAATTTAGAGAATTTTGATTATTAAAACTGATCAAGCCTTAGCAATCGGATCTCCGAAGATAAAGGTTTCTTTTCCTGAACCTAAATCTCTAAGCACAATTTTTACAGTGTAAGTGAAATCTGGCCCTAAGGTGCCTACAGTCAGAGTTTCACCATTTCCGAATAAACCAATGGAGGTTGTTGAGCCGCCAGGGCCAACTACCATTAATGAAGCGTTTGTTTTAGAAGTATCGTAATTTGGGATCACCGGTGTCTTGATCTCGGCAACACGGTGACCGCTTGCATCAAAAATCAATGATGTTACATACGGCTTAGCAATAGTTGCTAAATCTTGCGCAGCATTACGAGCTGGCTCAGGAATTACTATCGGAGCCGGAATCGTGGCAACTACAGGGTTAATAATTACGGTTTCCTTATTAGTATCCAAATTAGTAATGATTGTTTTCACGGTTACATTCTCGTTCTGAGGTAGATCGCGAACCACTATCTGAGAGAGAGGCGCAGTTGGGTCAACACCAATTGAAGTTGTTGAACGCCCGTCTGTAACAACCTGAATCGAAACTGTTGAGTTAGCCGGTATCTCAGAGGTTTTGACCTCAATTGTCATGTTAATTGAATTATTTGGCGCAACCTCTTGTGCAACTACAACAGGGGCACTGGCATTTACTGCTGGTGGCCCAACTGGCTCAGCTGGGGCAACTATTTCAATGATTTGTACTAAGCCAACTTCGGGAGTTACTTTCACTTCAGGTGCGATCAACGCGGAAACGATGCTTCCCTGATAAACAGGAGCAATGATGATATCTCCGTAGCTATCAACGTATTTAACGCCATCATTCTCAGGCATTTTAATGATTACCGCTTCTGGGTTTAGGTCTTCATTCTCGCTAAAGCCATCCCAATTAATAATTTTATCAACCACGCCATCGACTACGACGGCATACTTTTCAATAACTGATGGCCCAGCAGTTTGTCCTGCAGCTTGTGGTGTTGAATTAACTTGAGCAACATCGACTGTGAAGTAAATATCTGAGCGAGTCTGCAGTAACCCTTCGCCATCCATTCTTGAAACCGTTAATTCAGGTCCCGTATCAAGCATCCAGCGGGCATCAGCCGTAGGCGCTGAAATAAGGGAGAAAATCACGAATGAACCAACTAGTGCACTTTTTATTGTTCTCATATCTTGATAGTACTAGGGTGGGCTGACATTAGGAGATATGCAGTTTTAATCTTCTCTTTGTCAGTGATTAGAACTAGCCTTCAGATATGGGATTCTTCGCGGACTTTAAGGCAAAGCGGGCCGACAAGGCAGCTACTCGACTATTCGATGCGCAGGTCGCAGTTTGGCAAGATGATGTTGCATCGCTTGAAAAGTTGATTACCGTATTTACCGCAGCATCTAAGGGCGAAGATTCAGTACCAAATACTTTGATGCAAAAGCCAGGAGAAATCGCGTTGTGGTCAGCCAATGGTGTTTTCCACGAAACCGGGCGCACAGCAACTCGATTTGTTGGTGGGTCGAGTGGGGTCAGCATTCCGATAGCTGCCGGAATTCGCTTTCGCGTTGGTGCGATGCAAGGCACTGCGGTTCCAGGACAGGCATTTCAAATGGATAAAGATGAAGGTGTCGTGATGTTAACGACTGAACGATTGGTTTTTGCGGGGCCGCTGCAAACGCAGCAGTGGGATTTTGATAAGTTAATAATGGCATCAACTTCGCCAGATGAATCTGACTTTTTCTTAAATGTTAGCAATCGCAAGACAACTTCTGGTGTGAGATTTAGTGTTTCTGTGGGGCGCGAATTCAATCGTTTCCTAGGTTCAGCTGCCGCTGTTAATGAATCTGGTTACGAAGGCGTACTAGCTGAATTAAATCGCTTGCTAGATACTGCAAAGGAAAATGAGCCAAAACTAGTTCTACCTTCTAGCCTTAAAGCGATTGAGTCTTAAACTTAATTAAGCGAGAGTTTTATCTCTTGACCATCATGTAATTGTTGATCTGGCAGACCTTTTAATACATGAACTTTTGCTTCACCAACTACTACCCAGTGAGAATCTCCCGAACGTTTAACAATTGCAGTTAACTCGTCAACGCCAATTAAGATCGAGTCATCGGGCACATGAAGTAACACTTTGGCAGCACTTTCTGGAATCCATTTAAAGAATTTATTGAAGTGCGGAATTACGCGAATCTCTGGCAAGAGATTTAAGCCGTTTGTTGGTGCTTTCTTTAGTAAACGAAAGTTTGGAATTTGAGAACTTAAAACCATCGCGCCTGCACTACAGCCAGCAAGAGATGCACCGGTATTCCAGTTTTCTAACATGGCAGACCAAAGTGGCGTATCGATTAAAGTTTCAGCGAGATGGTGCGGGTCTCCCCCTGACATATACATCAACGCACTATTTGCTACGGCATCAACATATTCTTGATTAAAGGCATCTTCGCGCGAGTAGATCGGAAGGTAAGTAGTTTGCACGCCAAGTGCATCGGCTTGTCTTTGGCCAAGTGATCGCCAATATTCCAAGCGGTCTGCACTCTCGCGACCGGCAGCTGTTGGAATCTGTAGATAGCGCGCTTCCTTGCCATTTTTAACTCCGTCGGCAATTAGCGATCCCTCGAACTGCGCCATGGCAGGTAGATACTCACCTGAACCAACTAGTGCAATGGAACCATTCATTTTCAAAGTCTAAGCGAACCGACTCTGATCTACTATTGCCACATGTCACGCGTTTCTAAAACAAAGAATGGTTTTGCGCCTAAAGTCTGCGTGCGCTGTGGTCTGGAATTTGAATGGCGCAAAAAGTGGGCCAAAAACTGGGCTGAAGTTAAGTATTGCAGTGATCGATGCCGAGAAAATAAATGAAGCGCATCATCTATCTACCCTTTGATCATCTACATCGTAATTTCGGCGCTCTTAAAGGTGCTAATCCTGCAAATGATCTAATCGTCTTCGTTGAAAGTGCGCGAATGACAACTGGTCGTAACTGGCATAAAGAGCGACTCTTCTTTTTACTCTCTAGTGCGCGCCACTTTGCTAAATCTCTCGAGGCCGAAGGCTTTAGCGTTGAATACTTAAAAGCTGCCACTATTACTGATGGGCTTGATTCCATAAAGACTAAGCACTCAAATCTGCCGATCATTTGCGCTGAACCTTCCTCATTTAGGCAGTTCGAAACGCTCAAGGAATATGGCGTGGATTTTGTTGCAAACGATTTTTTCTTAACGCCTCGCCCACTATTTAAAGCTTGGGCGGATACCCAAAAAAGTTACTTAATGGAGAGCTTTTATCGAAAGCAACGTGTTCGCTTAAACATTCTGATGGATGGCGATAAGCCGACCGGTGGCGCTTGGAATTTCGATAAGGAAAATCGATTGCCACCACCAAAGAAATATGAGGGCCCGGCTTATCTAGAACATAAGCGCGATGAAATAGATGCTCAGGTGGCCAGCGAGATCGGCTATGAGATGAAAACTACTTGGGCGACAACTCGACAAGGTGCCTTAGCTCAACTGAAGAATTTTATCGATAATCATTTTGGCGAGTTCGGCCCACTTGAAGATGCCATGACGCATGAGAATTGGGCGCTGCATCATTCGCTGCTCTCGCCCTATTTAAATAATGGTCTTTTGCACGCAAGCGAAGTTGTTAGCGCCGCTGTGAAGGCATTTGATACTGGCCGAATTCCAATTGAATCGGCAGAAGGATTTATTCGCCAGATCATCGGGTGGCGCGAATATGTAAATGGTATGTATTGGTTTCTTGGCCCTGACTACCGTGAAAATAATCAACTAAGCGCTAATCGCAAACTGTTGCCGCTATTTAATGATCCGAGCGCAACTCAGATGAACTGTATGAAAGAAACTGTTAGCGACATTAATGAACGAGCTTGGGTGCACCATATTCCACGGCTCATGTTGCTCTCTAATCTGGCACTGGTAACTGGCACAAACCCACAAGAGTTTCTGGAATGGATGCGCGAAGTATTTATCGATGCCAGCGAATGGGTGATGGTTCCAAATGTAATTGGTATGGGAGTTCATGCCGATGGTGGACAGCTGATGACCAAGCCTTATGCAGCAGGTGGTGCTTACATTTCGCGGATGTCTAACTATTGCAAACCTTGCGTGTATGACCCCAAATTGCGTGTTGGCGAAACTGCTTGCCCATTTACAACTCTCTATTGGGATTTCCTTGATCGACATAAGGAAACCTTTGCTAAGAATCATCGAATGAGTCAACAAGTCTTTGGCTTAAATCGTTTGAGTGACTTGCCTGAGTTAAAACTGCGCGCGCAAGACGTGCTTAAAGGTTTAGAGCAAGGAACTATTTAGCCTTAATTACAGAACTAATTAATTGTTTTTAACAAACTCAGATGCATGCGGGAAACCATTGGCGGCAAGCTTCTCGGCCATATCAGCTTTAACTGCCTGAACTACTTTGTGCGTTCCGTTGCAATTCTTCTCTGGATCTGTGGTGTAACCACACTGACAAGCTCCCATGATTTCCTGCTCTCCTTGAGGTTGATTCGGCAAATTTTAGCGGAAGTAAGAGGTAAGTTCTTTATGAACATTTACTGTTTATTTTGGTTCTCGTTGCTACGCTAACTCCATGAGCAAACCTGTAACGGCCGAGCGCCTAAGAAAAGTAAATGTCCTAGCTGGAATTATGCATCTAGTTCAAATGATCGCGGTATTGGCGTTAAGTAATGATTTCTCTTTGCCAATCAACGCCACTTATATGACTGGCCCGCCAGGATCAACTTTTGCCGCCCCAGTTGAATTATTCAGCACCCCGGTCGGATTAACGGTTGCGATTTTCTTAGGTTTATCGGCTCTGGCACACTTTATTGTTGCCAGCCCACAATTCTTTGGTCGCTATAGCGCGGGTCTGGCACAACAACGAAATTACTTCCGCTGGGTCGAGTACTCAGTTAGTTCTTCTGTCATGATCGTTCTGATTGCCCAAGTAACTGGTGTTTCAGATGTAACCGCTCTGATTTCGATCTTCGGTGTTAATGCCGCAATGATCTTATTCGGTTGGTTGCAGGAGAAATATGAGACTCCTGGCAATGGGGGTTGGTTGCCATTTATCTTTGGTTGCATCGCCGGCATCGTTCCTTGGTTAGCGTTAATTTTCTACGTATTTTCAATCGGCGGAGTTGGCGACGCCTCGGCACCAGCATTTGTCTACGGCATCGTGCTAACTATCTTCTTATTCTTTAACTCATTCGCCCTTGTGCAATGGCTGCAATATAAGAAAGTCGGAAAATGGAGTGATTACCTTCGTGGCGAGCGCACATATATAACACTTTCGTTAGTTGCTAAGTCCGCGCTGGCATGGCAGATTTTTGCAAATACCTTAATTCCGTAGGAGATTTAGTTGGCTACCAAAGACCCAAGTCGAGAGGCGCACTTCCCGGCGATTGAAAAGAAGTATGGCGAGAAAATGGCCTACTGGTTTAAGGTGATGAAAGAAGTTGCTGACCAGAAATACCCTGAACAGATTGCATACTTGCGCGAGAACTACGGCTTTTCACAAGCGCATGCCAATGCTTTGGTTATGTATTCACGGGGTTCAACATCTGCACGTAGATTTGATACACCAGCGCAATATTTTAAGAGTATTGATCCAGCTCAAGCTAAGACGATTAAAGCCATGATTAAAGCAATTACAGAAAAGCATCCAGATCTTGAACTGGTAATCGCCTGGAATCAACCAATGCTGCGAAAGGGCACTTTCTATGTGTTCGGTGCCTCTGTTTCCAAGAACCATATTTCGATTGCGCCTTGGAGCACCGAAGTTCTAGATAAGTTTCGCCCTAAATTAAGTGAGTACAGAGTTACTAAGAAGATGATTGCTGTGCCAAATGACTGGAACGTTGATATTAAACTCTTGCAGGCAATGGCGAAGGCGCGACTAGCTGAGGGCTGATTAAATCTGTGAATTGAAGTAAAGCGCAGCCTTGGTGCGCAGCCAAGTATCGTAATCAATCTCAAATGCCTTATTAAAGGCTGCTTCCCAGGTATCGCCAGCCTTAATAAACCCCATCCATTCGTGAATTTTCGAATGGTCGTAATCACGGTAAAGAACTTCGCAGAGTAATTCACCTGCTGAGTAACCAAGACCATTGTTGAATGTGAATTCAGAATCCGTGCCTAAGCGCTGTAACCAGGTTGCCCATTGCTCATTTGTAAATGACTTTAACTCAGGAAAACTTCTTACTAATCCTTCAACAGCGCCATTACGTTGTATCCGGCTATCAATAAATTTGTGAGAGAAAGTAAACCCAAGATAGTTTGCTTGTCCTTCAGCGAACCAATGAGGAAGAGCCCTCATTGCGGAACCCAAATAGCTAAGTTGATAAACGTGAATCGATTCATGATAAGCAATCGTGTAATCGCGATTTGCCCACTGAAACTTAGATCCAAGTAGTTGTCCAAAATGGAATGATCCATCTGGATTAGGTGAAGTGCCATAGCCGCAATGAGAGTTCTGATTTGGCACACAATGCGAACCGCCCCACCAACCTTCTTCCTGATTCGAACCAAGTGCTTTGACCTGGCTAATCCACCAATCTCGTTCATTCTCGTTCATAACTAAGAAGGTAACCGGGGTTGGGCTCACATAAAGACTAGATAGCAATGTGATTGGCTCTTGATAAGAAGCTTTCAATTTGTCCGCTACGGCGACATTTGTTTTTGGGCTATAAACAAAATTAAGTTTCTGTACCGTTTCAGGTTTAAGACTTTGTAACTTGGCAAGTAAGTTAAATTGATTTTGCTGCCATTCTGCCGGCGTATATGCCAATGTTGGTAAAGGCGTAGGGGTCGGAGTTGGTGTTGGAGTGGGCTTTGTGGTGGCAACAGCTTTGCTCCATACCAGTTTGCCATTCTTCTTAACACAGAAATATTTTGAGCCACTTTGGGTTGTAGTTTTACCAACCTTGGTACAGGTATCGCCTGATTTAATCGCAGCCAAAGCGCTAACGGGCAGCGCTAAAGTGGCGGCGATCAATACAAATATTGAAACCTGAGCGCGAACCTTCATGCCCCTAGGCTAATGATCTTCTCCTACAAATAGAAGGATTAGCTATGTAATGAGTTCCAGATTTCTACACATCTCTGTGAAACTTGAATATCTTCAGCCCCTGATGCCCCGGCTGATCCAACTGCGCCAACAATTTCACCGTTTAAGTAGAGCAGTTCTCCGCCCATTGAAAGAACTAACTTGTTTGCACTAGTTCCCATGATGCTTGAATAAACAACTGGTCGCTTTTCAGCAGCTTCAACTGTCTTGGCAGTTGGGCGACCAAACCAAATAGCAGTGCGGGCTTTGGCAGCAACTGACTCGATGGCAGCCATCGACGCGTGCTCGGTGCGTGCAAATGAAACTAGATTTCCACTGGCATCAGCAATTGCAACTGTCATCTCTAGGCCAAGTTCTTTGGCGTAGTTAATTCCGGCTAAAACTACC
>CAIXTG010000076.1 GCA_903922325.1 uncultured Actinomycetes bacterium | reverse complement strand
GGCAATTAATCCAGCTTGCAACTCACCATGGAGATATCGTGCAAGATCGATATCTCTAACGGCATTTAAATCATCACTTGAAATAGGAAGCACGTCACCATTTTTAATGATTTGCTCAAAACTCTGAAGCACGGCAGCCCTTTGCCGCCCCAATAATTTGTAAAGATTTAACCCCAGAAGAATCAAAATGTGGCTAGCGGTCAAGAAAAGCTGATAGAAAAATACGGTTGCCACACTATCTGTCCAAAACATACTTGAAGGAAGAAGAAACACGATCACTATGAAAGGTATTACGTAACTTAAGCCCATAATCGCCATGTTTGTGAACATTCGATTAAGAAGGCCATACTTAAGTAGTGCTTCACAAACCAAGAAGACTAGAATGTTAAGGCTTGTGGCCAAAAGAGTTTCAATTGCAGCCAACCGCCACCCCAAAGTCCCATTAAGTCCGATGAAGATATAGGGAGCAAACAACAGGGATGCTGTGAATACCTTCAACTTTTGGTCTAGAAGTGAAATTCTTACTAAAGTCGGAATAGAAAGTTTTGGCGCAGTTAGAGTCGAGACATTCCATAATTGGGTGCTAGCAGGCCGCAACTCTTTGTTGATGAGATTTTGAATCTTGCTGGCTTGCTTCGCGTAATCCACTTGCGATACTGGCAGGGCCAAGGTTCCATCAATTTCGTGTGCCAAATTTGAAGCAACAGCTTGTAGATGCTGGATTAACTCTTGGTCATCCACTAAAAATGGATATTGGTCCTGCTCATCTGCTGATGTTTGTTCTTTTCGGACAGAGCGTAGGAAAATCGCCTCAAATTCCTTTTGAAATTGCCGGCGTGACTCCACAAAAACGGCAATTCCGATAAACCACAGGGGCAGGGAAATAGCAGAGTTAAACACCTTATACAGAGGAGAAACTTGCGGTTCTATATTCAGAATTTCAAAACCGACATTAATTGCTATTCCTCTGACTATTCCCAGCAGAATTAATGCCACTAAATCTGTTTTCCAGCTTTGAAATTTTGAGGTAAAGAAAAGAACTAGCGGAACAACTGGCGCAATCGAACCATGTGCCACAAGCGAAAGAATCGCCCATCGGGAGAAGTCACTTGAACCCGTACTCGCATGATCGCTCGATAGCAGTAAAACGATTACATCTATGGGAATGGTTAAGAAGTACAACCTCCATGTGAGCCAAGGAGTTCTCTTCACTCAAAGACCTTGACCTTTATTTTTAAAGTAGGCCCGAACTATCTGTACTCGAAGGTTTGAGTCGGCTGACTTGGGAATGCCCAGATTCTTTGAAATTCTCGTGATTGACCGATCAATCGCTTGTTCAGACACTCCACGTTTACGTGCAATCTCGGATGTACTTAAGCCAGCTGCGATGTCCTTTAAGATTTCGATTTGGATGGCAGACATAGAGCTAAGGGGACCACGACGAATCCAAGGCAAAGTGCGTTTTGCTAGTGGCTTAACAATTGCCAAAGAAATCTGGAATGCAATCTTCGCAGTAGTGTTCATTTTAAGCTTATTTAGAAAGATTGCACCCTCAGGCACACTTGATAGATTTGAATTGAGCAATCGAGGGTCTTTGTAGGTTGTAAGAAAAACGATTCCAATTTTAGGATTCTTTTCCCTCAATGCAATAGCAACATCAATTCCAGATGCGCCAACACCAAGATCAAAATCTAACAACGCCACTTGTGGATCATGAATACGTTGGGCTTCCATAGCTTCATACGCCGTTCCGACCCGAGCTCGAATATCAAAGCCATGGGTTGCTAAGGCATCACCGAGAGTTGCACGCGTGAACGGATCATCTTCAACCAATATCAGGCGTGCATTTTTCACACGACAATGATGACATCAATTGACTGTCCAGTTAGGTTTTCATAGGAAAAAAAGCACCGTAAAAGGTTGTAAATCTCAACCCCCACCGAGTAATCCGACCCTGCCTACTCGACTATTTAGGGTGGCCTGTTTCATGGGAAGAGCGAGAAGTTAGTGAGGAAATTAGCCTGCTTTCTTCTCTGTGCGTTGGTAGCGTCCCCTTTGGTTTCACCAACGCCTGCAACAGCTTCAGCTCCTTCAGTACAAAAAACATTAACAATCTGCACCAGCCTCAAGTCTGGCCATCAAATAATTTCCAAATCTGGAAAATGTAATGAGCGAATTTATGAGAGTAGAACCTGGTATCAAAAAGGAACTGCGCCATCTGGCACTCCT